>NZ_DAMBHK010000006.1:0-9025 GCF_032060305.1 Kaistella sp.
AATCTTCCGGCCTGTCTCATCATCCAAACCGGTGGTCTTTCAACGGTTTCGCCTCTTAATGCTTTTAAATAAAGGTCATTTTTAATCATAATATTTTTTTTGATCCTGATGGTTTGGCCTCACTGCTGTGTTCGGCAATTAAATTCAGCAAATCATCGAGATTACTTTCTTTACTGGTAATTATTGGGCTTTTAGTGAATTTTCTGATCTCTTTTTCCGTCGTTTCGCCGATGGAGAAAATCTTCACATTCTCCAGAGCATTAAACTTTGCAAAACTACGCACTCCGCTCGGACTAAAAAAACACACCGCATCATAAGCTCCGGAAAACTTCGGGTAAAGCAGTTGTGTCTCGTAAACGGGGATTTTTTTATAAGATATATTCTGCAGCGGCAGCGTTTTGTTCAGTACATCGAGCGCAAGATTCCCGCAGAAATGAAGAAATTTTTCTTTGCTGCTGTTTTCAATAATAAATTCTGACAGCTCTTTGGCATGTTTGGTCACTTTGAATGTTCCGTAACCGTATTTCCGTAATTCTCTTTTGGTCGTGATTCCTACGGTATAAATTTTATTGTATTTCTTACTGGTAAAGTCTTCGTCAGCCTTAAAACCATTTTGGAAAAAGCTTTGTACGGCATTTACGCTGGTGAAAATCAACGATTTGTTTTTCAGGTCAAAAGATTCTACGGTCATGGGATTTATATTAATGACATCAACAAAATCATAAGAAAAATGACTCCCTAACTTTTTGGAAATCATTATTTTACTGATTTTTTTGGTGAAAATAATCTTCATGTTTATAACGTCAGAAACTTAAATCTCACTTTTAATTTGATGCATCAACTCGCGTCCGCCGTTTTCCAGAACTTTTTGGGCTAAAGTTTTCCCAAAATTTTCATGTTCGTTCCATTCGAAGATTTCATCGGTTTCGATACAGTTTTTGCCGTCGAGTGAGCAGAGTCTGCCTATAAAACGTACTTCGTTGCGCTCGTTAATTTCTGCAAAAGCACCAATTGGCGCGGTACAGCCACCTTCAAGGGTGTTGAGGAAATTTCTTTCGATTTCAACACAAATTTGTGTGGGTTTGTGGTTGATATCGCTGAAAATTTCTTTCATTTCTGCATTATCGTTTCGTCCGCAAATCGCTACAACACCTTGCGCGGGCGCCGAAATCATGATCGGAAGATGCTCATAATGAACATCTAAACCCATTCGCTCAATGGCAGCGAGGGAAAACATGGTAGCGTCGAAATCGTTTTCTTCAAGTTTATTCAAACGGGTCTGTACATTCCCGCGAATATCTGAAAATTGGGTGTCGGGAAATTCTTTGCACCAAAAAGCACGTCGGCGTAGGCTGCTGGTTGCAATTTTCAGATCGTGAAGCTCCAGATTTTGTGCGTCTTTTTTTCTTACCAAAACATCCTGTGGATAATCGCGCTCTAAAACAGCGATAATTTCAATGTTTTCCGGAAGTTCAGTAGGAATGTCTTTTAAAGAATGTACCGCGATATCGACTTCGTTATTCAGAAGTGCCATATCTAAATCTTTTGTGAAAATACCGGTTATCCCTAATTTGTACAGCGGCTGGGTAAGATTTTTGTCACCCGTTGCAAGTACTGGAACGATATCGGTGGTATAGTTAAGATTCTGTAAGTTACGCGCCACTTCACGGGCCTGCCACATGGCCAGAGGTGAATTTCTAGTTCCTATTTTAATGCTTCTCATTGAATTCGTTATTAGGCTGTTCGACTAAAATTTCGTGCATTAACTTGCTGATTTCCTCGGCTTTCCAGGGATTATCAATGATATATTTTGCAAATCTGTTGGTGATTTTCTGAATCATTTTATCCGAAAGCTGCATATCTGTTACCTCAACATATTTATGTTTTTTGTGGATATTGTGCATTTCGTTGCGTTCCATATTTTTCAGAACTGCTTTAAAATGATGGATGTTAGGGGCCAGTTTTCTTTTCTTTTCCCATTCCAGAAAATCCTTAGTCATTTCTTTAATGATGCCTTCTGCTTTAGGGATTTCCTTTTGACGCTGAAGCATTGTTTCGCTGATGTGCAGGGAAAGTTGGTCAACATCTACCAAACTTATATTTGTATTTTCGGTAATATTTTTTTCCACATTATTGGGAATTGAAAGGTCGATGACCAGCGTTTCTTTTCCGTTCGGGAAGTGGGTTTTGTTTATAATGGGATGCTGCGCACCGGTAGCCACAATAAGAATATCGGTTTGGGCCAGTTCTTCCTGAAAATTCTCGAATTCGATATGTGGAATTTTATATTTTTCAGCAATTTTTTCAGCTTTGTCTGATGTTCTGTTGGCGATTTTTACTTTGGGTTTGTAAACGTGTTTCACGAGGTTTTCAACCGTGTTCTGACCAATTTCTCCCACTCCTAAAAGCAGAATGTTCTTTTCAGAAATCTGTGGCTGGTTTTTCAGTATATAGTGAACTGCTGCATAAGACACAGAAGCGGCACCATTAGAAATTCCGGTTTCGTTTTTAATTCTTTTGGAAATCTGGATCGCAGAGTTAATCGCACGTTCCAAAAACGGGTTGGAGTTTTTCTTTTCTTTTTTGAAACGGTGATACGCGTTTTTTATCTGCCCAATGATTTCGAAATCGCCGATAATCTGGCTCTCCAGACCGGCAGCAACACGGAAAAGGTGATTCAGCGCTTCTTCATGCTTCAGAATGTTAACATACTGCATAAATTCGGTAAGGCTTACGCCAATTGTTTTGCAGTATAATTCGGCAATCAGAAGATAATTTTGCGATGTAGTATAAATCTCTGTACGGTTACAGGTGGAAACCACGAATGCGTCACCAAGATTTTCATTATGAATTTCGCTGACAAAATTTTTAATATTCTCATCAAAAAACGCAAATTTCCCCCGCGTCTCGGCATCAGCCTTTTCAAAACTGACACTTAGAACGGCAAAATTAGCGGTTTTGTGAATGTTGGTATCCTGATTCATAAAGCAACCGCAAATTTAAGACTTTAAATTGAATTGGCGAAGATTCTACAAGATGAACATTATCAGTAAAATATATGGTATGGAGATCAATTATTTCCGAATTTTCATTTAAAATTGAAATAATTAAGAAATAAAAAAGTTATTGTAGAATAGCTTTTAACTTTAATAAAATTTTAACCTAATTTAGTCTGAATCTAATTTTTAGAACGGTTCTAAATTTATATCTTTGTACACTTAAAAAAATCACGAAAAAAAATGGGTTTATTTGATATGTTCACGCAGGATATTGCGATTGACTTGGGAACTGCAAACACACTAATTATACATAACAATAAAATAGTTATAGATCAGCCTTCGATTGTAGCCATCGAACGTTCCAGCGGAAAACCAATCGCTGTTGGTGAAAAGGCAAAACATATGCAGGGGAAAACCCACGAAGACATAAAAACCATCAGACCACTGAAAGACGGAGTAATTGCTGATTTTCACGCATCTGAGCACATGATTAAGGAATTCATCAAACAAATTCCGGGTATCAAAGGGAAGCTTTTTCAGCCAACCTTAAAAATTGTAATCTGCATCCCTTCCGGCATTACCGAAGTTGAAAAAAGAGCAGTAAGAGATTCTGCACAAAAAGTAAATGCGAAAGAAGTACGTTTAATTTACGAACCAATGGCGGCAGCGATTGGGGTAGGAATTGATGTGCAAAAACCTGAAGGTAACATGATTATCGATATAGGAGGAGGAACTACCGAAATTGCTGTAGTTGCTTTGGGAGGAATTGTTTGCGATAAATCGGTAAAAATTGCCGGCGATGTTTTCACCAATGATATTGCGTATTATTTAAGAACGCACCATAATTTATATATCGGAGAAAGAACTGCAGAAAGAGTAAAAATTGAAGTTGGTTCAGCGGTTGAAGATCTTGATGTTGAGATTGAAGATATTCCGGTTCAGGGACGTGATTTAATTACCGGTAAGCCAAAAGAAATTATGGTGAACTATAAAGAAATCGCAAGAGCTCTAGACAAATCTATCATCAGAATTGAAGATGCGGTAATGGAAACACTTTCGCTTACTCCGCCGGAACTTGCTGCTGATATCTATAAAACAGGAATTTATCTTGCAGGTGGTGGCGCTTTGCTGAGAGGACTTGCAGACAGACTTCACAAGAAAACAGGTTTGCCGGTTTTTGTGGCTGAAGATCCTTTGAGAGCTGTAGTTCGCGGAACAGGTATCGCCCTTAAAAATATGGATAAGTTCAACTTTCTGATTAAATAATTTATAACTTTTTACGACATTAACAGATGGGATTTTTGCTGCGATTATTTTCGAAGAACGGTTTATTCGTCTTCTTTATATTTCTGCAGCTTATCGCTTTGGTATTGATTTTCAGTAGAAACTCCATGCAGCAGTCGTGGCTTGCGGGCCAAACTGCGGCGTTCAATTCCTGGGTTTCGGGATATATCGATGAAGGCACCTCTTATTTAAAGCTTAAGCAGATTAATGACCAGCTGGTAGCGCAAAATAAGTTGCTCATGGAGCAGGTTTATGGGAAAAATTCTGGTGTTCCAGTTTTTAGAAAAGTTCATGATACCATTGGTGGCGGGCAAATCTATACTTTTGTAGACGGAGAGATCGTGTTCAACAGTATTAACCGTAAGGATAATTACTTCACCATCAACCGCGGGAAACGCGATGGTGTTTTTCCTCAGATGGGCGTAATGGCTCCAAAAGGGATCGCCGGAATCGTGATTAATTCCACGGATTCTTATGCTTTAGTGCAGTCTGTGCTGAGTTTAAATAAAATCAAGATTAATGCGTCGCTTAAAAAATCCGGATATTTCGGGACTTTAACCTGGAAGGGCGAAGATTCGAGGATCATGCACCTCTCTGATGTTCCGAAATATGTACCGCTGCAAATTGGCGACACGGTGGTAACCGACGGGAAATCAGCAATATTCCCACAAGGAATTACCATTGGAAAAGTTTCTGGCTACGAAGTTGACAGCAAAACAGGGTTTTGGGATATTTCTGTAGAACTGACTGAGAAAATGGGAAATCTCAGCAAAATATATGTGGTGAAAAACCTGAAGAAAGCTGAGGTTCAGAGAATTCAGGATACTTTGCAGGCTACCATAAAGAGAGAAAAATGATAAGCAGAACACTTTTTACAGATATCCTGATGATTGTTTTCCTGGTGGCATTACAGATTTTTGTGCTGAACCGGATTGCACTTTTCGGAAAATATACACCGGTGCTTTATCCTGTGTTCATCATGTTTTATCCGTTTTTCAGAAATAAATTTCAGTTTCTGGCCCTGAGTTTCATCTTGGGACTCAGCATTGATGCATTTCTATATACGTGGGGAATTAATGCTTTTGCTACCACGCTTATTGCCTATTTCCGCACCTTAATTTTCCGCACTTCTACGGATACTTCCACCGACTTCTTTTCTTTCCAGTCTTTGCAGTGGTCGCAATATTTTTTCTTTATCCTATCGAGTATTTTCCTGCACCAGCTGTTGGTTCAGTATATTGAATTTTTTAAATTCAGTAGATTTTTCGAAATCTTCATGAATGTTTTGGCAACAAGCGCCATTTCCTTTATATTTATACTGATGTACGCGCTGGCCTTTAGAATCAAACAGAAAGTTTAACGTTATTATTGCATAAAGAAACCTTGCCTAAAGGTTATTCACAGACACATGAAATCGCAGTATCTGAAAATCACCGTATTATTAACCTTCCTGGCCATTATATTTATTGCCAGGCTTGCATACCTGCAGCTTTTTACGGACCGTTATGCATTAAACGCAGCCAACACTTCAATTAAAACAGAATATATTATTCCGCAGAGAGGTGTTATTTTCGACAGAAACGGAAAAATAATGGTGGGTAATCAGCCTTCCTACGAAATTTCGTTTACCGAAGCTTTAATAAAACCCGATTTCGATACACTTGATTTCTGTAATCTTATGAGAATAAGCAAGCAGGATTTCATTAAAAGAGTTAACGCGATTAAGGCCGAAAAATATTATTCGAAGCTTACTCCCATGACTTTTATGAAAAATTTGAGCAGGGAAGAAATCGCCAGAATTCAGGAAATCATTTTTAAATATCCTGCCTTCAGCATCGTTTCAAGACCTCAGCGACAGTACGAGGTTTCTACTTCGGGCAACCTTTTGGGTTATACCAATGAGGTAAACGAGCGTGATATTAAGAAAGATTCGCTTTATTATCTTCCGGGAGACTTTATCGGAAAAACTGGTGTCGAAAAATCCTATGAGAAGGAATTGCGCGGTGAAAAAGGCGTGCAGTATATCCAGAAAGACATCCGTTTGCGAAGTATTGGTTCCTATAAAAACGGTGCTTTAGATAAAGAAGTAATTACCGGAAAAGACATCACCCTCACCATCGACTACGATTTGCAGAAAATGGCCGAAGAAATGCTTGTGAACAAGCAGGGCGCTATTGTTGCACTGGATCCTACAAATGGTGAAATCTTGGTTATGGCTACCGGCCCCGATATTGACCCCAATTTATTTACCGGTCCCGATAAAACGAAAAACCTTTACCGTCTTCAGATGGATACCATCTATAATAACCGGCCAACGTTTGACAGGTCGGTTCAAGCTGCGTATCCGCCGGGTTCAACTTTCAAACTTCTTACAGCCGCTGCGGCAATGCAAATGGGCGTTATGGATGAAAATACCATCTTCCCGTGTGGCGGAGGATTTAATTACCGGGGCTTAAGAGTGAAGGGGCATGGTGGTGCTGATCCTTTAGTGCCAGCGATTCAGGTTTCCAGTAACTGTTACTTTTCTTATGCCTTTATTGCGATCATGAATAAGTATCCTGGCAACCCAAGTAAAGGAGTTGATGAATGGAAAAAAATAATGAGCAGTTTCGGGTTAGGTGAATACCTGAATAATGATATTGCCGTTGGCTCCAAAGGGAGAATCCCAAGCGGTGCATTTTACGAAAAAAGAAGTGGTGGTAAAAAAGACTGGAGTTCTGCTTACACCATGAACGGCTCCATCTTCAACGGAATGGGACAGGGCGATGTACTTCTTACCCCATTACAAATGGCGAATGCTACGGCTGCTATTGTGAATAAAGGCTGGTACTATACGCCCCATATTGTAAAATCAATCGACGGAAAACCAAATCCTGATCCAAGATTTAAAGTAAAACACAAAACGCTGGTAGATCCCAAACATTTTGGACCGATCATGAAGGGAATGGAAGCTGTAGTAACCGGCGGAACCGCAAGAAGTTTAAAGTCAAATGAATTCACCATGCTCGCTAAAACCGGTACAGCACAGGTACCGCAGGGAAAAGATAACTCAATATTTGTTCTTGCAGCACCTGCAGAAAACCCGAAAATTGTTATTGCAGCGGTGATGGAACACGCAGGCTTTGGCGCAACATGGGCCGGCCCGGCAGCTACAGCAATTGCAGAGAAGTATTTAACCGGAGAGCTTAAGCGCGAACACCTTTATAATAAACTTGTAAACGCGAGTTTCATGCCTGAATATAAAAGACAATGGGTTGTTGATCTGAAAAGAAAAGGTCTTTATAAAGAGCCCAATAAAGACTCTCTGAAAATAGAATCTATTGAAGACAGCCTGAAATTCATCAAAAATGACCAAATCAGAGCAAGACTGATTTACAAAAGAGATTCTCTTCGCACAAGATTAAAAACACAAAGCTCTAAAAAATGAAGTGGACAGAAGGATTAGATAAACTCAGCCTGTTTCTGTATCTCGCAATCTCGCTTTTTGCAGTTGCGAACATTTACAGTGTTGATGAAGGTTTAGGAAAGAAACAGTTTATTTTCTTGTGCTTATCACTCGTGGTGGGACTCATTATTTTTCTTATGAGGACTAAATTTTTCGAGAATTTTGCCAGTATCATCTACGTATTTGGAGTTTTGCTTTTGATAGGTCTTTTTCCTTTCGGAACTGAAATTTTGGGACAGAAAAACTGGTATAAATTCGGCGGTTTTACCATGCAGCCCGTTGAATTTGCTAAAATTGGCGTTGCTTTAATGCTGGCAAATTATGTTTCAGGACCAGATTTTAACATTTCAACACGCAAGTCGCTTCTCACAGCACTTGTTATTATTGGGATCCCGGCGCTGGTGGTTTTAATGATTCCGGATGTTGGCTCGCTGCTTGTATTTACTGCTTTTTTTATTGCCCTTTTCCGGGAAGGATTAAACGGATGGCTTTTCGGAGTTGGCGGTATTCTCGCAGGTGTTTTCCTTTTGGCTCTGGCTGTTGATCCGCTTTATCTGATTATTGGGATTGCGGTAATTTATGGATTGATAATTTTCGCCAACTATTACAAAATTCACTGGAATGTATTTTCCGTGGCTGGAATCCTTGGCTCGTTACTGCTCTTATGCGGAATTGCTTACGGATCGCCTAAAATACTTGAAAAAATGCCCAAACACCAGCGCGAAAGAATTGAAGTTCTTTATAAAGGCGAAAAAGCGTTCCGCGACACGTCGGGTTATAATTTACTTTATTCAAAAACTGCGATTGGTTCCGGAGGGTTTTTCGGTAAAGGTTATAAAGAAGGTTCTGTTACCCAAGGGAAATTCGTTCCGGAACAGGAAACAGATTATATCTTCTGTACGGTAGGTGAAGAATGGGGATTTTTCGGAGCTTCGCTTTTGGTTATTTTCTACGCGGTTTTTATCGGCAGAATCTATTATCTGTCAGAGAAACAGAAGTCGGCTTTTAACCGCGTTTTCGGGTATTCCTTTGCATCAATTTTATTAATGCACTTTGCCATAAATCTCGGGATGGTTATGGGGCTTTTCCCTACAGTTGGAATTCCGCTGCCGTATTTCAGTTACGGTGGAAGTTCACTGTTGGCATTTTCTATCATGACATTCATCTTCTTCAAACTGAATTACGCAGACCGAAACAGTTTGGTATAATCTCTTGTTGACCACAGTCCTGATCAATGCATTTCTTTCTAAATAACGCGCAAGGAAGGTGTTATTTCAGATTTAAATATCAATAATTA
>NZ_DAMBHK010000006.1:9125-18750 GCF_032060305.1 Kaistella sp.
CTTTCTAAATAACGCGCAAGGAAGGTGTTATTTCAGATTTAAATATCAATAATTAAAGTTTGAAGTTTGAGTTTCAGACATAAAAAAACTGCCGGAAATTAGCAGTTTTTTATGATCAATTATTTATTTTAATTATTTGCGAGGTTGTTATTGAAAGTTTCCGGAGAAATTATTCTTTTTGCAAACCTGTATTTTGGTCCCCAGTACGAATCATTAAGTGAAGAAATCATTACCCCTCTTGAAGTTGCGGCATGAATAAATTTCACATCTCCCTCTTCAGTTACATTTTCTACGATTCCCACATGAGAGATTCTTCCTCTACCCTGCGAAAAGAAAACAAGGTCACCTTTCTGAAGGTTGCTTTTTTCTACTTTTTCGCCTTCCTGAGCCTGTGATGCAGCAACTCTTGGTAAAGTCATTCCGGTAGCTGCGCCGAAAACAGAAAGTACAAACGCTGAGCAGTCGATCCCCTTTCTGGTCATACCGCCGTATTTGTAAGGAGTTCCTAAATAAGATTCCGCTTCAGTTAAGATGTCATCAATTTTTTTGGTGAACCTAACTGTTTTTGCAATCTCGTCATTCTTTATTGTAGCCTCCATTGATCTTGCTGCTGCAAGTTTTTCATCACTAAAGCTGCTAAGTAATTGAGCTTTTGCCGTTTCTAATTTTTTGTTATCGATTGATGCAAGTTTGGCATCTGATTTGTATTCATTTGCGTAGGTTGTTGGGGTTGATACAACGTAATTCGTAACGCATGATTGTAATGAAAATGTAGCCGATACAGCAACTAAATAATACAGAACTCTTTTCTTCATATATATTTGATTATCTGTGTTAAATTGAGATACTTCGTTTTAAATGCAAAGCAAAATTAGGTATTCGAGTTAGATAGGGGGTGAAAACACCCTTTTTGAAAACCCAGTTTAACACTTTTTAACACTTTTCTTTGCTATGTTAAAGAAAAATAAACCGCAATCCCTTTATTTTAGAGGTTGCGGTTTTATTTTTTTTAAGATTTGTTAACATTTATACAAAGCATCTATAATCTACATTAGATTTCTCTATAATCAGAAATAAGAAAGACCTGAAACAAACAGGTCTTTTTTTGAAAATTTTATCTTGTAAAAAGCAGTTCTCTGTACTTGGTCATTGGCCATAATTCATCATCTACAACCATCTCCAGGGCATCCGAAGAATCTCTTATTTTTTCGAATCTTGGCTTCACATCATTACAGAATTGGGTTGCGCTTGCTTGCGGGTCCTCTACTAATTTTGCATTTTTAATAGCTGCAAGAAGCGCATCAGCCTCAACTTTAATAATCGACACATGCTGAGAAATTTCTGCAATCATATTCATCTGTTCTTTTGCGAGATCCTTGAATTCTTTATCACCGAAAATTTCTTTAATGCCCTTTACGTTTTCGATAAGTCTGTTCTGGTACTTAAGTGCGCACGGAATAATGTGGTTACGTGCAATATCAGCCAAAACTGTTCCTTCAATCGCAATTACCGTTGAATATTTTTCGAGTTTAATTTCGTTACGAGCTTCAATCTCGCGATGGGTATAAATGCCCAGTTCTTCGTACAAATCAATAAACTTTTGGTCGAGTTCTTTTGTTAGTGCTTCAGGAGTGGTTTTCAGATTGTTTAAGCCTCTTTTTGCGGCTTCTTCGGCCCATTCTTCGGAATAGCCGTCTCCTTCAAACATAATATTCTTCGATACCTTAATATACTCTCTTAAAATATTGAAGATTGCTTCATCTTTTTTCAGCCCATCTTCGGTAATGAGTTTGTCAACTTCAATTTTAAACGATTGCAGCTGTTTTGCGACGATGGAGTTCATCACCGTCATTACTTCCGCACAGTTTGCGGAAGAACCCACTGCCCGGATTTCAAATTTGTTTCCGGTGAATGCGAAGGGTGAAGTTCTGTTTCTGTCAGTATTATCAAGTAAAATTTCAGGAATTTTACCTACAACATTTAGTTTAAGTTCGGTTTTTTCTTCCGGCGAAAGTTTTCCGTCGGTTACTTTTTCAAGTTCTTCCAAAACACCGAAAAGTTGGGTTCCGATAAACGCTGAGATAATCGCAGGAGGTGCTTCGTTTGCCCCCAAACGGTGATCGTTGCTGGCCGAAGCAATACTTGCCCTTAAAAGATCTGCATAATCGTGTACAGCCTTCAAAGTATTCACAAAGAAGGTCAGGAACTGCAGATTCTTTTTTGGGTTTTTTCCTGGCATCAAAAGGTTCTCTCCTGTGTCAGTTGCCAAACTCCAGTTGTTGTGCTTCCCGCTTCCGTTAACTCCGGCGAATGGTTTTTCATGAAAAAGAATATGGAAGTGATGCTTATGTGCTACTCTTGCCATAATATCCATTAATAAGGAGTTGTGATCTACTGCAACGTTTACTTCCTCAAACATTGGCGCAAGTTCGAATTGGTTTGGCGCCACTTCATTATGTCTTGTGGTCACAGGAATTCCTAACTTCATACATTCAATTTCCAGCTCCTTCATGAAATTCATCACACGGGTAGGTATGGAGCCGAAATAATGATCATCAAGCTGCTGCCCTTTTGCCGGCGAATGTCCCAATAAAGTTTTTCCTGTAATCACTAAATCCGGACGTGACTGATAAAGAGCGGAATCTACCAGGAAATACTCCTGCTCCCAACCCAGAGTTGGAATCACCTTTGTAACATTTTTATCGAAATAAGACTTACAAATATCCGTAGCAGCCTCGTCAAGCGCATGAAGTGCTCGTAACAAAGGAGCCTTGTAATCCAAAGTTTCGCCGGTATACGAAATAAAAATTGATGGTATACAAAGTGTTGTCCCCATAATAAATGCCGGTGAAGTAGGATCCCAAGCGGTGTAACCTCTTGCTTCAAAAGTATTTCTGATTCCCCCGTTCGGGAAAGAAGAAGCATCGGGTTCCTGTTGAATGAGCATTCCGCCGGAGAATCTTTCAATAGCCCTGTCGCTTTCGAAAGGAGTGAAAAACGAATCGTGTTTTTCTGCAGTAGAACCGGTTAAAGGTTGAAACCAATGCGTGTAATGTGTTACGCCTTTGCTCAGCGCCCAGTCTTTCATGGCAACGGCAATCTGGTCGGCAACATCACGCTGAATTTTCGTTCCTCTCTTTATTGCATTCTGAATTGAAGTAAATGCTTCCTTAGTCAAATATTCCCTCATGGTTTCCTCTGAAAACACATTCTGGCAGAAGAGTTCCGATAATTTTGCAGGAACTGTAACTGCATTATCTCTTCTGAAATCTGTAAAAGATAACATTTCTAAAGCCTTAAATCTTAATGATGACATAATTGGGTTGTTTTTGGTGGGGTAAAATTACAAAAAAATAGAAAACTAAGAGAAAAAACGTAAAAATTATAGGGGTCATTTATAAAAAATATTAGTTTATTGAGTTTTGATTGATTAATTAAAAAACAGTTAATCTTATCATAATCCTATAAATGCAGCAAATTTGAGAGATATGTGCTATATTTGCCAAAAGATACACTATGGTAAATTCACGTGCACGGGAAACTACAGAAGCTATTGAAAGGCTTTATGTTTCAATGCGACACTTATTCTATCGCGGTTTTTTCAAACCTTCCGGGATCTCCGGCGAAAGTCTCCGGTCTTTATTAATGACGATCAACCCTGAAATTTACGGAACAATGGGCGTTCCCAATAAAATTGAGTTGGATGGATTGCTGTATGTTCTGGACCGCTTGCCCGAAGGAATCGAAGAATGCTCATTTATTCACTTAACTTCAGATGAAGGCTTTGAAAAAGGCAGCTTTGAGGTTATTGTTCCGAAGAAAAGACGGAGAAACTGTTACAGGATCGATCAGCACCAGATGAACATTGAAGTGCTTCTGGGTCGTTCGGAAATTTACGATATCCTTACCCACCTTACCTTCTTATATATAGAAGCTGATAAAATTATGAACCTCGCGTTTGTTTCTGATGAAAACGACAGGCCGACACGCGCCTGGAGAATCATCGAAGAAGTGGCAAAAGGTGAGAAAAAATTCAGCCGTAAAGAAAAAGAGGTAGCGCTGATTCATCTTTCTTCTCTGTTGGGAAGAACTTTCGACGAAACACTTAACGCTTATAATAATTTTGGCGACGATGCCAACCCGGACAGACTTTTCAAAATTATTTATCATCTTGGAAACGAAAGTTTCAATGACAATAAAAAGATTAGAGAGCGAGAAGTGCATTTCTCTGCAATCCTCCGCGAAAGGGTTGGGCATCATTTCTTTGGTGAAAAATGGGCCAATAAAGTAAAAGAAGTTCTGGCAGAAAATAATCTGCAGATGAGACCTTTGCACATTATCTCCGCCAATATGCACTCGGTAAAGAATATGCTTTACGCCAATGATGCAGTAGGGAAAAAGTCGACGAAAGATGTCGATTTTAAACTTTACGAAGAAATTTCCAACAAAAAATCGCTTCAGGAAAAAGTACTTACCCATTCCCAAAAAGCCGGATTAATCTACATCGACGACCAAAGTGGAAGTAATATCGATGTACAGATCATCGATTTGGCAAAAACCGATTTAAAAAACACGCCGTTCGGAGGGATTAAATTTTCCGGTGATGATGTGGTGATGGTTTTCGATTATGCTTTTGGGGAACAGGCTTACGAAGTGATGGATGAACTTCTTCGTCCTTACGATTACAACGGCGAAATTTACACCATGAAAGTAAAATCTATTTCAATCATGGGTAAAGCCGGGATTCTGATGGGTGAAAAAGGCGACATTATGATCCCTACTTCGCATGTATTTGAAGGCACTGCCGACAATTATCCATTTGAAAACGCGCTGAAACTTGAGGACTTCCAGGATGATGAACTTCAGGCATTCGAAGGCGGAATGGTTACTGTTTTAGGAACATCGCTCCAGAATAAAGATATTTTAAGGTATTTTATGGATACGTCCTGGAAAGCCATCGGTCTCGAAATGGAAGGAGCGCATTACCAGAAAGCCATTCAGGTGGCCTCGAAAATCCGTCATCACATCTCCGAAGATCTTTTCGTAATGTACGCTTATTATGCTTCCGATAATCCTCTGGAAACCGGCTCTACGCTTTCTTCCGGCGGACTTGGACTTACAGGTGTGAAACCGACCTATTTAATTACACTGAGGATTTTAGAGAAAATCCTAAACAGCGGAAAAGTTGCCGATAAAAAATAAAAATTCTAAACAGATTTATACCCTTTCAAATCCCTGAAAGGGTTTTTTATTTCGGTTGTGTAATGAATTCGTTTCCATGTTTTTTAAAATTCATATCTTTCCCCTTCAAAAAATTTATTTAAAGATGAACAAAGGATTTCTCGTTATTCTCACTTTCGTTTTCGGAATACTTTCAGCACAGCAAAACGCCTACTACCAGCAATTTGCCAAATACAAAATGGATATTGATGTAGATGCGCCAAATTTCACCTACAAAGGTGCGCAAACTTTAACCTACACCAATAATTCACCCGACGAACTGAACGTCGTGTATTTTCACCTTTATTGGAATGCTTTCAAACCCGGATCGATGATGGATCAGCGTGTACAGAATCAGGGAAAAAACGGAGACTCGAGATTGCAGATTAACGGAATTTCCAGACTTGCTTCAATACCGAAAGGCGAAGAAGGAGCCCAGAATATTCACTGGATTAAGCAGAACGGAAAAAATCTGAAGTTCGAAGTTCAGGAAACGATTATGAAGGTGGAACTTAACACGCCGCTGAAGCCTAATTCAACCACAACATTTACGATGGAATGGGATGCGGTAATTCCTCATCAGATTCGCCGTGCCGGCAGAAATAACCGTGAAGGAATCGATATGACGATGACGCAGTGGTATCCAAAAATTGCTGAGTACGATTACGATGGGTGGGCAACATTTGATTATATCGGCCGCGAATTTCATGCACCGTTTTCTGATTTTGATGTTTCCATTAAAATTGACAAAGATTATGTTATTGGTGCCGGCGGAACTTTGGAAAATCCACTTGAAGTGAAAGGTTACGATCCAAAAGCAAATATAAAATCCGACAGCAAGAATAAAGCAACATGGCGCTGGACAGCCAAAAATCTCCTCGATTTTGCGTGGGCTGCGGACAGAGATTATACCGTGGAGGAATTCACGATTTTAGATGGACCGAAAGTGTATTACGTGTACCAGAAATCGGAAAAAACCAAACTCTGGGAAGAATCAAAACCTTATGTGACTAAATTTTTCCAGCTGATGAATGCAGCTTTCGGGCAGTATGTTTATCCGTCTTACGCTTTCATCCAAGGCGGTGACGGCGGAATGGAATACGGCATGTGTACCATGATTTTAGGAGAAGGAAGATCGCTTGAAGGTCTGGTTGGATTAATGGTTCATGAAGGCGGCCATTCTTACAACCAGCAGATTTTAGCATATAACGAAAGCGTGAGACCATGGATGGATGAAGGTTTTACCAGTTATTATGACGATTATGTAATGCACCAGTTATTTCCGCCGAAAGAACCTGTTGCGAATCCGTTTGTGGGATCCATAAAATCTTATGTGAACTTTACCAAAACCGGCAAAGAGGAACCTGCGGTTTGGCTGGCAGACCATCACGACGACGGGCGGGCTTATTCTATCGCGTCTTATGTAAAAGGCGATTTGTTTTTGGTACAGTTGGGCTATATCATGGGCGAACAGAACCTGTCTTTAGTAATGAAAGAATTCTACAGCCAATGGAAACTTAAGCATCCTACAGACCGTGATTTTATGCACATCGCACAGAAAATTTCGGGGATGGATCTGAAGTGGTTTCACCATTACTGGATTAATACCACCAATACCATCGACTATGCTGTGAAAAATATTGAGTATGGTACAACTTCCACTACCATCACCTTAGAAAATAAAGGGCAAATCCCAATGCCGGTAGATTTCTCGGTCATGACTAAAGACAAAAAGGTGATTAACTATCATATTCCGCTGAATATGACCCATACCTGGAAGAGTAAAGATATCTACGGTAATTTTACCACACTTAATTACTGGCCTTGGACGCAGAAAGAATACACGATCACTGTTCCTTACACCAAAGACCAGCTTTCTGTAGTGGGAATCGATTTCTCACAACGTATGGCTGATGTGAATCCTGAAGATAATTTCGTTGAGGTGAAGTAATATTTAAAACTGTTTTCCAATGACTTCAATTGTAATTAATATTGGGAATACCAATATCAGGTTTGGGCTTTTCGATGATGAAAACTGCGATGTTTCCTGGATTCTTAATACAAAACCATACCGCACGAGCGACGAACTGCAGATGCAGTTTATGATGATGTATCAGACGCATAAAATCGATGCCGGGAATATCGACAAAATCATTATTGGATCTGTAGTTCCGCAGCTTACGTATGATATTACCCGTGCAATTCAGAAAATTCATGGGAAAAAACCTGTAATTGTAGACCGTAACACCCATTCTGGTGTTCAGCCGAAGTCCAAACAAATGGGTACAGATATTTATGCCAACCTCGTTTCCGCACACCATCTTTATCCGGAAGGGAAAAAAATTATTTTTGATTTTGGTACCGCTTTAACCGCAAGCTGCATTGATGAAACAGGCGAAACTTTAGGCGTAATCATCGCGCCGGGAATTATCACATCACTCAATTCACTGATTCATGACACCGCACAACTGCCTGAAATTGAACTCATAAAGCCTAAAAAAGTATTAGGCCTGGATACTGTTTCCTGCATGCAGAGTGGTATGGTTTACGGATTTCTGGGTATGGTAGAAGGTTTTATCGACCGTATAAACGAAGAAGTTGAAGAAGACTGTTTCGTGGTCGCTACCGGCGGTGTTTCGCATGTTTACAAGCCGCTTACCGAAAAGATTCATGTGGCAGACCGCCTGCACACGCTGAAAGGTTTATTTTATTTAGGAAGGGATCTGTAAAGTTTCGGAGAGATTATCTTTTATTCTGAAAGAAATCTTTTACAATCTGCGAGCATTTGGCTTCCAGCACATCCAGCACAATTTCTGTTTTGGGATGGAGGGAAAGATTCTTATTGATAAAGCCGCGCTGTTCGTCGCGCGCACCGATGACCACCTTGGAAATCTGCGACCAGTTCAATGCGCCGCAACACATTATGCAAGGCTCCAGTGTGACGTACATGGTGCAGTTTCTCAGATATTTACCGCCCATAAAATTAGCAGCCGAAGTAATGGCCTGCATTTCTGCGTGCGCCGTAACATCATTCAGTGTTTCGGTAAGGTTGTGCGCTTTTGCAATAACCCGATTATTCGAAACAATAACGCAGCCGACAGGAACCTCGTCTTTTTCCAAAGCAGTTTGAGCTTCCTGCAGGGCCATTTTCATGTAATATTCGTCAGTAAACATCTGGCAATTTTTTAAACTAAAAAAGGTTCAGTACAAAACTAAACCTTTTTCACTATATAATTTTATTTGTCTAAAAACGGTAACCAATTCCGAGCATTCCTTTTCCGGTTATCGCGGTATCATATTTTTCATCCATTCCAAATCTTCTGGCGATTCCCATACTTGCCTCAAATAAAATATTTTTACGGGCTACCCATTTTCCACCGAAACCCACTCCAATGCCTACCGTGGTATTATTGTCTTCCTTTTGGGTGGAAGAGTTGTAGCCAGGGCCTACATAATAATCGTAGTAGGTGTCTTTCGTCATAGTAACGGGTACAAAACCTTCAACAAAGAATCCCGACGCGTATTTCTTCCCGAAATACATTCTGTAATAGGGCGAAATCTGCGTCATGCTGTAGTCGTCGTCGCTGTTATTTCCCAGATAGAACATTCCGTTGATACCGATTCCTGAGTTTTCGTTAAGCAGCCGCTCATAAGATACATTAAGCATGGGAGCAGCGATAAGTTCTATCGGGCTGATCATAATGTCATTCATCCGGACACTTTCCGTTGCTGTTTCCTGTGACTGTAAAGTAATGACGCTGCAAGAAAACGCAACCGTGAGTAATAATTTCTTCATGTTATATTTTTTCTAAAGATAGGATAATTATCAATCCAAGAGGCAGAATCTGGAAGCTCCTTTAGTCAAAACTCATGGATAAGGGAAGTCGGAATCGGTAGCGGACAGGAGTTCCGTTGATAATGGCCGGGGAAAACTTTTCGGGGAGAAGATACATGGCGATTTCCGCCTGGCGGTTGAAGGTGAAATTTTCGCCCTGAGCCTGCACATTTGCAATGCTCCCGTCCTTTTCTACAACGAAAACAACATTTGTTTTTAACAATTTCTGATCAGGAAGAACCGAATCGGTATAGAATAAATCAGCGATCTGTTTTCTTAAAGTTTCGAAACCTCCGGGATACTGGGCTTCCTTATTCAGGTCCTCTTTTTTCGGATTTAAACGAAGTTCCGGCAGATTTTTAACGTTAATTTTTTCTAAATCCTCGCGGTTTTTTACTTTGATTAAAGTTCCTATGAAAGCGGTGTTCTGAATGCTGTCGAGCTTTACCATAAACTCCGAAAAGTCTTTTTTGATCGCTATTTTTTGCGTGATATCTTTTTCGTTATCAAATTTTTTCTTGAATTCACTATTCAGCATAAATCTTTGATAATCGAAATAGTCTTTCGCAC
>NZ_DAMBHK010000006.1:18850-21901 GCF_032060305.1 Kaistella sp.
TTCTTGAATTCACTATTCAGCATAAATCTTTGATAATCGAAATAGTCTTTCGCACTTCTGAATTCATCATTTTGTTGTGCAAACGATAAATTTGCGCAGACCAACAGCATCAGATAAACTAATTTTTTGCTCACTGTGTTTAACTATATAATGTAAAAATAGTTAAAATATCCGATACGTTTGAAGAGGAATTTTCGCGAAAGATTCCCCAATATGAAGTCCGTTCCTGTTATGATTTGAAATTAGAGACTTTATCATCCAATTCTTTAATATCTTTTTTAATTTCCAAGAACATGCTTTTTATTCCTGTATCATAAGACTGGTTGGGTTTGTAATCCTGTGGCAAAATTCCGCGCACATAACGCCAGATTTCCACAAGATCCTCGAGAGCGATTTCGTACGGTGGATAAAATGGGTTGTCAGCAGATACGGTGACAGAAGAGGAATTTACCGCCACTAAAGTTTTATAAGTGATTCCCTGTGGGGTTACAAAAATGTATTCCTTCTCGGGTTTCAGGTCTGCAATATTTTCTACATACTCGCCAATTACATAAGATCCGTCAGCAAATGGCGGCATGGAATCTCCATCAGCCAGAAATCCGCGGAACTTTCCATGTTTCAGAAACGGAAGATTCATGCGCTGCAGACTTTCCATATATTCCGGGTCGCTGTACCCATTTAGATAGCCCATGGAAGCTTTCTGCGGTACAATTTCAATAAAATTATTGCCGTGCTGATCGACTACTACCGGCAAAACAATCCGGTTATCAGGCAGCTTCATCATTCCTTCCAAAGGATATTTCCGGATATCCACCGTTAGGAGCAAATCAATACTAATGTGGAAAAACTTGGATATCTTGATGAGGATTTCATACGGTGGCTCCGAGCGGCCACTTTCATATTTCGAATAGCGATCGCGACTGATTCCGAGCTGATCTGCGAACCCCTGTTGAGCTAAATCCTTCTTACCTCTTAAAAACCTGATGTTATCTGAAAAAACTGACATTGGGACAAATTGTATCCACAAATATAATGATTTTGGGACAAATAGTGTATAATTTTGCGTCATGAATCATGCAATTGCACATATGGATTTGGATGCGTTCTTCGTTTCCTGCGCGAGGCTTCAGAACAGAGATCTGAAAGGTATTCCCCTGATCATAGGTGGTGGCGAACGCGGTGTAGTGGCATCATGTTCATATGAAGCCCGATATTTTGGTGTGCGCTCGGCGATGCCGATCCAGATGGCGCTGAAACTTTGTCCCGATGCAAAAGTGGTGAAAGGTGATTATGAAATGTTCTCGAAATTATCACATGATGTCACCGAAATTATTCAGCAGCGCGTTCCCGTGATGGAGAAAGCAAGCATAGATGAATTTTATCTGGATCTTACCGGAATGGATAAATTTTTCGGCTGTTACAAGTGGACTCAGGAAATTGCATTACAGGTAACTAAGGAAACCGGATTGCCGATCAGTTTTGCACTTTCTGTGAATAAAACCGTTTCGAAAATCGGAACCGGAGAATCCAAACCTTCCGGTAAGCTTGAAATTAATGAATCCCAGATTAAGCCATTCCTTAATCCACTTTCCATCCGGAAAATCCCAATGGTTGGCGAAGCGACCTTTCGCTTGCTCTCAAGAATCGGCATCCGGACCATTAAAACCCTTTCCGAAATGCCGGTATTAGCCCTTCAGCAGATGATCGGAAAAAATGGAACCGAGCTCTGGAGAAAAGCCAACGGAATCGATGAAACCCCTGTAATTCCTTATTCAGAAAGAAAATCAATTTCAAAAGAACATACTTTTTCCAATGATACTATGGATGTGTTTGCCATAAGAAGTCTGATTTCAGGAATGGCGGAAGAACTCGCTTACCAGTTGCGCAAAGAAAAATGGCTCACTTCCACCGTGGTCATCAAAATCCGTTACGCCAATTTCGATACGGAGACCAAACAATGCAAAGTGGCTTATACTGCAGCAGATCATACCCTTTCGCGGATTGCTAAGGATTTGTTTAATAAAATCTATACCCGCAGAATGCGCCTGCGTTTGGTTGGTTTACGGTTTACCGGCTTGGTACACGGCAGTCACCAGATGAATCTTTTTGAAGATACCGAAGAACTGATGAACCTTTACCAAACCATGGACCGTATTAAGAACCGCTTTGGCGCTGATGCCGTGAAACGGGCTTCAGGATTTGATTTCTCGGACGGAACTGCAGATGCCCCAAAAATATATAAATAATGTTCCTGAACTGTCATTCATATCACAGTTTACGCTACGGCACACTCTCCATTGAGGCACTGGTACAGCAGGCGTACAAATCAGGAACTAAAGAATTAGTTTTAACGGACATTAATACCGTTACCGGAATTTATAAATTCAAAAAAGAGTGCGAAAACTATGGCATCAAACCCATCGCAGGTGTTGAAGTAAGAAAAGAAAACAAACTGTTATACATTGCTGTGGCAAAAGAGTTCAGCGGGATTGGAGAAATCAACCGCGTACTGACCGCACACAATTGTGATGGCGAGGAACTCACGGAAAAAGCGCGCCCGTTTGAACAGGTTTTTGTGATCTATCCAATCAATAACATTCCGGAAACGCTTCAGGATCATGAATGTATCGGTTTGCGCGAGGAAGAATTAAACTTAATGATCCGCCCGGAATTTAAAAGCAGAATCAACAAAATGGTAATTCTGCACCCTGTGACTTTCAGTACCAAAAAAGAATATCATTTACATCGGGTTTTAAGGGCGATTGAAAATAACACTTTGCTTTCTAAACTTTCTGAGGAAGACATCTGCAGCAAATCAGAATATCTGAAATCTGAAGCAAATATCATTCAATCATTCGAGCGGTATCCCGAAATCATCAGAAATACAAAGAAAATTCTCTCCGAATGCAGTTTTGAATTTACCTACAAGGAACCCCGAAGCACAGAAAACAAAAACAAAAAATACTTTACCAGTTCTCAGGAAGAAGACATGAAGCTTCTGACAAGACTGGCTTATGAAGGTTTGCAGAAAAGATATGGCAATAACGAAGC
>NZ_DAMBHK010000006.1:22001-24068 GCF_032060305.1 Kaistella sp.
CCGGATTTTGATATCGACTGGAGCTGGCAAAACAGAGACACCATCCTGGAATATATTTTTAATAAATACGGAAAAGATCACGTTGCGTTTTGCGGAACAAATGTCGAATTCAAATACCGTTCGATATTCCGGGAAGTGGGGAAAGCCTTTGGTCTGCCCAAAGAAGAGCTTGATGATCTTGCGACAAAACCCATGGAAACTCATGACGGCAATAAAGTCGTAAAACTGGTTCACGAATATGGCAAACTGATGGAGAAATTCCCCAACCAGAGAAGTATGCACGCTTGCGGAATTCTGATTTCCGAGGAACCTATTACGAATTATTCAGCCCTGGAAATGCCTCCAAAAGGATTTCCGATTGTTCAGTTTGATATGCATGTGGCTGAAGTCATCGGACTTGAAAAGTTTGATATTCTTTCCCAACGTGGTTTGGGAACCATCAGCGACACAGTGGGACTCATTAAAAAAAACCGCGGAATTGAAGTCGATATCCGCGATACTTCTATTTCTAAAGATGAAGCGGTGTGTAATGAGTATTTGGCAACAGGAAAAACAATAGGATGTTTTTATATAGAAAGCCCGGCAATGCGCGGACTTTTAAGACGTTTAAAATGCAGTGATTACAGAACTTTGGTGGCTGCCTCTTCCATCATCCGGCCGGGTGTCGCGCAAAGCGGAATGATGAAGGAATATATTTTCCGTCACAACAATCCCGATCAGTTTGAATATTTTCATCCTGTGTTTGAAGAAAATCTTAAAGAAACCTACGGAATCATGGTTTATCAGGAAGATGTGATTAAAATTGCGCAATATTTTGGCGGACTCAGTCATGCCGATGGTGATATTCTAAGACGTGCCATGAGCGGGAAAGAAAGATCAATTCAGAAACTGAATGAAGTAAAAAACAACTTTTTTAAATCCTGCAAAAATCAGGGACATTCGGAACAGATGACTACGGAAGCTTTCCGACAGATTCAGTCTTTTGCGGGATATTCGTTCTGCAAGGCGCACTCGGCGTCTTATGCGGTAGAAAGTTACCAGAGTTTATATCTAAAGGTTTATTATCCGCTGGAATTTATGGTTTCGGTCATTAATAATCAGGGTGGTTTTTACCGGACCGAAGTTTATGTTCACGAAGCGAAAATGTCGGGCGGAATCATTCAGAATCCCTGTGTTAATTCCAGTGAATTTCAGACTTCACTGCAAGGAAAAAATATCTTTCTGGGATTTATGCACCTTCAGTCGCTTGATACCAAAATTGCGCAGCTTATCTCTGAAGAACGGGAGAGAAACGGAAATTATCAATCATTGGAAGACTTTATCCGACGCATTCCGATTGGGATTGAAGGAGTACAGATTCTGATTTTTATCGGCGCTTTCCGGTTTACCGGGAAACAGAAAAACGAACTTCTCATTGAAGCAAGATTGCTGCTCATTAACTTCAAGCCCGAAAACAGAGGTAGAATGCTTTTTGAAGAACCAGTTCAGGACTATCATCTACCGGAGTTGAAAAGGGATTTTTTTGAGGATGCTTTTGATGAGATCGAAATCCTGGGATTTCCGGTTTCCTACACACCGTTTGACCTTCTGGAAACCAAATACAGAGGTTCTGTTTTTGTGAAAGATCTTTTGAAAAATCATAAAAAACAGGTAAAAATGTTGGCGTATCTGATTTCCCGAAAACACGTGCCAACCAAAAAGGGAACCATGTATTTCGGCACCTGGATCGACGTGAACGGCGATTATTTCGACACGGCGCATTTTCCGGATTCTCTGAAGCAGTACGATTTTATGGGTGGCGGCTGTTATCTGCTGTTGGGAACGGTTGAGGTAGACTATCATTTCCCGACCATAACCGTCATTAAAATGGCTAAAATGCCGATGATTCCCGATCCGCGTTACGCTTACCACAAAGAGAAGCAGTACGATATTCACCGCCAGATTAAAGAAGATGTAAGCATGACGTTCCGGAAGCCTTATCCTCAGGAACATGAAATCGGTTTACCGCGGCATAAAATCAGTTAAATTAGAAAATCAGCGTTTCTCATATTTCCAGTTGCGGCCTTT
>NZ_DAMBHK010000006.1:24168-30677 GCF_032060305.1 Kaistella sp.
TCAATCCTTGGTTCTGAAGTCGGCATGTTCATAAAGATTTAAGTAAAATTAGTAATTTTCGGAATACAGAATCTGCGGCTTCTTTAAAAGTTCGGGGTGAAAATAATTTCTTCAGTTTTCACCAAAATAAAAAGCACTGAAAAATCAATGCTCTTTATCCTTTCATTTTACTTTTTTTCCCATTATCCCGGGACAGGCTTTATGAAAAAAGCCGGAGAGAATCCGGCTTTATTTTTTATACGACACCTTGTGCAAGCATTGCTTCTGCAACTTTTACGAAACCTGCGATATTTGCACCTTTCACATAGTTTACATAGCCATCTTCTTCTTTGCCGTAATCTCTACAAGCTTTGTGAATGCCGATCATAATTTCCTTAAGTCTTGCATCAACTTCCTCGGAAGACCAGTTCAAACGGATGGAGTTCTGGGTCATTTCCAGACCGGAAGTGGCTACACCACCAGCGTTGGAAGCTTTCCCCGGAGAGAAAAGAACTTTGTTTCCTAAGAAATGATTAATTGCATCTAAAGTTGAAGGCATATTTGCAGCTTCGGTAACGCAAATTACTCCGTTTGCTACAAGATTCTTCGCATCCTCCAGGTGAAGTTCGTTTTGTGTTGCTGCAGGAATGGCAACATCACATTTAACTTCCCATGGACGTTTCCCTGCATGAAATTCTGCACTTGGGAATTTCTTCGCATAATCTTCGGCTCTGTTGTTTCCTGATGCTCTTAATTCTAAAAGATAATCGATTTTTTCGCCACTGATGCCGACTTTATCATAGATGTAACCGTCTGGACCGGAAATAGTTACAACTTTTCCGCCAAGTTCGGTAACTTTTTTCACAACACCCCATGCAACATTTCCGAAACCTGAAACACAAACCGTTTTTCCCTTGAAATCCTGTCCAATGGTTTTCAGCATCTGCTCTGCGAAATATACAACCCCGTAACCTGTAGCTTCAGGACGAATAAGTGAACCTCCGTAGGCTAAACCTTTTCCGGTAAGTACCCCTGTAAATTCGTTTCTGATTTTTTTATACTGACCGAATAAATATCCGATTTCTCTTGCACCAACACCAATATCTCCTGCAGGAACATCGGTTTCAGGACCAATATGTTTGCACATTTCCGTCATGAAAGCCTGGCAGAAACGCATGATTTCATTATCAGATTTTCCTTGTGGATCGAAATCTGCACCTCCTTTTCCACCACCCATCGGTAATGTGGTTAAAGAGTTTTTAAAAGTCTGCTCGAATGCCAAAAATTTCAGAACTGATAAATTTACGGTAGGATGAAAACGGATGCCGCCTTTGTATGGACCAATTGCAGAGTTCATCTGGATTCTGAAACCTCTGTTTACCTGAATTTCACCTTTGTCATCAACCCACGGAACACGGAAGATTATTGTTCTTTCCGGCTCAGCCATTCTTTCCAAAAGTTTTTTTCCGCTGTACTGTTTTCTAGTTGAAATAAAAGGAATTACAGTAACTGCAACTTCTTTCACGGCCTGAAGAAATTCCGGTTCATTCGGATTTTTAGCTTCAATTCTGGCCATAAATTCCTGAATTTTCTGGTCTACGTTATAGTGCTCCATAAGGGGTTGATTATTATTGTCAACAAATTTAATTTTTTTTTCAAAACTTGCAACAAAAATTTTAATAATTGATTAAATATTAATAATATTGGAGTTTATTTTTGTTAAATTCATAATTTTAACATTTATAATATCAATTATTGAATGTTAACTTAAGATTAATAAATTTTTAAAAACCTGCATATCTTAATTCGCCAGATATTGTCTTCCCGAAAGTGCTTTGATGTACCCCGAAATTTCAAGTTGAAGCAAATCGGGCAATATTTTATAGGATGGAATCTGCATTTTTATCGAAATTTCATCCAATGAAAGCGGGGTGTTTTTATCTAAGGCATTTAAAAGGGTTTGCTGAATTTCAGGCAGTTGAATCCTGATTTCTGAACTTGGGAAGAGTTCGCCCGTTTTCTCACTTTCTTTATGAAATCCCAATTGTTCTGCCAGAGAAGAAAGGGTGGAAATGGCCGCCGCTTTATTCTGAAAGATGAGCTGGTTGCAGCCTTGGCTGTATTTATCTGTGATTTTTCCGGGCAAAGCATACACTTCGCGGTTGTAATTGTTGGCAAAAGAGGCTGTGCTGATGGAGCCGCCTCCGAAGGCGGTCTCTACCACAATAGTGGCATTTGAGAGTCCTGCAATTACACGATTTCTTTGGATAAAATTTTCACGGTCGGGTTTCTGCCTGGAATTGAATTCCGTAAAAAGAACTCCGTTTTCTTCTAAAATTCTTTCGGAAAGTTTTTTGTTTTTGCTCGGATATAGCGTGTGGAACCCATGTGCTAAAACCGCTGCAGTCGGAATGTTTTTCTGAACCGAAATTTCGTGAACTTCAGTATCAACACCTAAAGCCAAACCACTTACTGTAATGATTTTTTTGGTTTTAATCTCTTCCAGAAAATCCTTTACAAACATTTTTCCGTATGGTGTAATATTGCGGGTACCAACAATACTAAGCGGTTGCCGGGCGGGATCGTAACTGCCTTTTTGGTAAAGGATTGCTGGCGCGTCTTCACATTCGTTAAGATGATAGGGTAGGTCGCCGAGATGGCGGAGGTTGATTTTGATATTATTTTTTTCGCAGAAAGCGAGTTCTTCTTCCGCAAATTTCAGATGGTTTGGGTTGCCAATTTCGAGGGATATTTTCCGACCGATCCCATAGATGTTTTTCAATCCAGATTTTGAAATTTCCCAAACTTCTTTTGCAGAGCCAATTTCACTCACCAGCTTTCTGAAGACCATGTCGCCGATGAGCGGGCAGTGGCGAAGTGCAACAGAATATAGGGTTTCTTCGGAAAACATGGGTTATTTTTCTCAAAATTATTAAAAATTATTCGTTTTTCCGGATTTTGTCTAAATGATCCCAAGGATCTTCTTTTTTAAGATAAGGAAGCTCCATAAAATCATCGGGATGATTTTCTTTGTATTCCTGCCAAAGTTTATCGTCTTTCTCGCTGTAATAATTCGGGAACTGCCAGATAAAACGTTTGTTCTTTTCACCTGTTTTTCTGAAAACAAATGCCATGATCATCCCTACTACCGCCCCTGAAAGATGCGATTGCCACGAAATTCTGCTGGGCTCTTCAAGATTCGTAAACAGTTCTTCGGGCATCACACCCCAAACCAAACTTCCGTAATATAACGCCACAATGAGTGAAACGGTGAGCAGCTTCATATTCCACCGGAAAACGCCACTGAAAAAAAGGAAAAAAGCCAATACATATACGATTCCGCTGGCACCGATAATACACACAAAATTGAAATTACCGGTAAAAATATCAATCGGTGGCAGGAGCCAGACCAAAAATGCTGATACAAACCAGCCAAGAAAGAACACTTTTTTTGCGATAAAAGGGTAAAACTGAAACAGCAAAAATATCAGGACAAAAATAGGGACTGAATTTCCGAAAATATGCTCGATATTGCCGTGCAGGAAAGGGGATAAAAAAATTCCCTTCAGGCCTTCCGGATTCAGCGGAATAATGGCGCCAGTACAACCGTCGAACAGCCCGAGATATTGCAGGAAAAACCCCAGCCACATTGCTGAAACCATTATGGTTGCGTAGATTACCGCTCTGTAATTCAGGGATTCTTTTAGCATAGCTATTTCTTTGTCAAAACTTTTACCAAAATAAATTTTAAGTAAATATGGCTAATCTTTTACAATCCTAAAAACTTATATAAGACAAAAAGTAATAAAAACATCTGCAGGGAATTGTAAGGTTTTATTTGTTTACATTAAATTTGCAGTCTATGAGACAGTTTATTATCGTTTTTCTTACATTGATGGCGTTGCCCGCCTATTCCCAAAATGGCAGAAATATTTTAAAAGAGATTGATTCTATTTCTCAGCAAAGATGGGATTCCGTAGCTTTAGATCTGGACAGTCTGGCGAATCCTAAACTCATCAACTTTGATGTCCGTTTTAAAGACACCCTTGTAATCCGCGATAAAGTGGTGATTTCCAACATAACGGAAGATATCCCGATTACGCCTTATAACCTTCTGAAACTTAAAGAACCGGTAAGATGGTTTTATTTTGGGCAGAATAATCTGGTATTTAACCAATCGTCTTTTTCTAACTGGAATTCGGGTGGAAATAACAACATTGGCATCATTGGGAAAATTAATTATAATTTAAGTTACAAAAACAGAAAGCATTTCCTTGATAACAACCTGCAGCTGGGTTACGGGTTTGTCACGTCTCAGGGTGAATCTTCAAGAAAAACTGAAGATTACATTAACCTTATGACAAATTATGGATATGATGTCGGTAAAAACTTCTATCTATCTACCGGTTTTCAGTTTTTATCGCAGTTTTCTCCCGGTTACAATTACAGCGTAACGCCAGATCCGGAATTCGCCGACCGCGTTTCAAGATTTATGGCTCCCGGTTATTTAAACGCCGGTTTAGGTATTTCATACAACCCGAATGAGAATTTCCAGGTGATATTCCGGCCTGTAAACGGTAAATTCACTTTTGTTACTGATCCTTTTCTGCAGAAAGCAGGCAAATATGGTTTGGAACGTGATGGGCAAAGTGTGCGTTCGGAGTTAGGTGCGCTCGTAAATATTCTTTACCGAATGAAAATTTATAAAGACATTAATCTGGTCAATCAAATCAACTTCTTCAGTAATTACGTCTTTCATCCGGAACGTGTAGATATCGCTTATAACGGAACTTTAAACATCAGGTTCAACAAATTTATTTCCACCGTGGTAAGTCTGGATCTGCTTTACGATCATGATCAGCTGCAGAAACTTCAGATGAAACAGACCCTGGGAGTTGGTTTCTCCTATAATTTGGGTTTTGAAAACAAAGAAAAAAACAAGAAGCTTATAAAACCTTTTGTTAATTAAATTTTGTGTGTGTTATACATTCCAAAATTCCCGGTCGAGGCTTCTGTACTGAATGGCTTCTGCGATGTGACTTGAATTGAGCGTCTCTTCGAGTTCTAAATCTGCTATGGTTCTGGCTACTTTCAGGATTCTGTCATAGGCTCTTGCCGAAAGATTTAGTTTTTCCATGGCAGTTTTGATGAGATTTTGGGAAGTTTCGTCGAGTTCACAGTACTTTTCAATTTCCCTGGGACCCATTTGGGCGTTGTAATGAATTTCGGAGTTATGGTATCTTTTGGACTGAATCTCGCGGGCTTTTAAAACGCGGCTCCGGATTTCATCACTCTTTTCACCTTTTCTCTTGTCAGAAAGCTGGTCGAATTCCACTTTCTGGACTTCAATATGAATATCAATCCTGTCGAGCAACGGTCCGGAAAGTTTGTTCATGTACCGCTGCATTTCAAACTGTGAGGAAGTGTTGTTGGGGTCATCTGGGAAATAACCGCTCGGGCTGGGGTTCATACTTGCTACCAGCATAAAGCTTGCGGGATAATTTACGGTAAATTTGGCGCGTGAAATGGTGACTTCGCGGTCTTCCAAGGGCTGGCGCATGACTTCGAGGACGGTTCTTTTAAATTCGGGCATTTCATCCAGAAATAAAACGCCGTTGTGCGCCAGGGAAATTTCTCCCGGTTGCGGATAGCTTCCGCCACCAACTAAAGCCACATCCGAGATGGTATGGTGCGGACTTCTGAAGGGTCTAACGGTCATCAAAGAGGTCTCTGTTCCTATTTTTCCTGCTACCGAATGTATTTTGGTGGTCTCTAAGGCTTCTTTGAGGGTTAAAGGCGGAAGAATACTCGGAACTCTTTTTGCGAGCATCGTTTTCCCGCTTCCTGGCGGACCGATTAAGATAATGTTGTGCCCGCCTGCCGCCGCAACTTCCATGGCGCGTTTGGCGGTTTCCTGGCCTTTCACTTCCGAAAAGTCGGTGGAAAAGAAGTTGATTTTATCCTGAAACTCTTTGCGGGTATCGATGGTTGTTCTTTCCAGTGGAATTCCTTCATTAAAAAAACCAATGACTTCCCTGATGTTTTCAATCCCATAAACCTCCAGCTGATCTACAATAGCTGCCTCGCGGATATTCTGTTTGGGTAAAATAATTCCTTTGAAACCTTCTTCACGGGCTTTGATGGCGATGGGTAAAACGCCTTTAATTGGCAATAGTCCACCGTCCAGCGAAAGTTCTCCCATGATGATGTAATCGCCGATGTCTTCAGCCCTGATTTGCTCTGAAGCGGCCAGAATGCCTAAAGCGATACTGAGATCGTATGCCGAGCCTTCTTTCCGCAGGTCGGCGGGCGCCATGTTGATGGTAATCTTCTTGCCCGGTATTTTATAACCGACGTTCTTTAAAGCCGCAGAAATGCGGTAGCTGCTTTCTTTAATTGCATTATCGGGCAGGCCCACCAAATGATATCCCACTCCTGAAGTATCTACATTGACTTCGATTGTAATCGTTTGCGCAGAGACTCCAAAAATGGCACTTCCGTAAATTTTTACCAACATATCTGTGTTTTGA
>NZ_DAMBHK010000006.1:30777-38507 GCF_032060305.1 Kaistella sp.
GTTTTTGGTGTTGCAAATATACAAGCTTTTTTTATTTCTGCAAATTTTTTTCAAGAAATTCTCCCACTACAAAGTTACTTCCGCCGATAAAAATCATTTCTCCGTTTTTAATATTCTGTTTTGCAGAAAGATATGCATCGTTGACGTGATCAAAAATTTTATAAAAAATTTTCGCTTTTTTCAGTTCATCTTCATAAAAACTGGGATGAAGGCCCCGGTTGAGGTAAGGTTTGGCAAAATAGAAGGTGGCATTCTCCGGAAGAATCTTTAAAACTTCATCAATTTTTTTGTCTTTTACAAACCCAAGAACAATATGTTTGAACTTCGGGATGGAATTGAGCTGAGCGAAAACCTCTTCCAAGCCTGCCTGGTTATGGGCGGTGTCGCAAATTATCTGTGGATCTTTGGAGAACTCGAACCAGCGGCCGATAAAACCGGTGTTTTTCTGAACATTCAACAAGCCTTTTTCTACCTTTTCCTGTGGAATTTTCAGCCCTAAATTCCTCAGTGCTTCAACAAGTGCAATCACCACCTTAGTATTCTTCTGCTGATAATTTCCCTTTAAATCTGAAGGTAAAGATGCTTCAATTAAAGTGGCATCTACCCATTCCGAGCCGTTTTCTTCTGCTCTTTTTCTGATGATTGCCTTCACTGTTTCATTTTCATCACCACTGATGATGGTGGTGTTTTTCTTGATGATGCCAGCCTTTTCAGTGGCTATTTCTTCCACCGTGTTTCCCAGGATATTCTGATGGTCCAGCGCAACATTGGTGATGGCTGAAACCAAAGGACGTATGATATTGGTAGAATCTAATCTGCCGCCGAGACCTACTTCAATAATGGCGAAATCTACATTTTGCTGTGCAAAATATTCGAAAGCCATGATCGTGGTGAATTCGAAAAAGGAAGGGCGGATGTCTGCGGGGAGGTTTTTTAGCTTTTGTATGAAATTATAAACAAATTCCTTGTCGCAGTTTTGGCCGTTTACCTTAATTCTTTCGGTGAAATCGATGAGGTGAGGCGAATTGTAAATTCCCACTTTATAACCCGACTCCTGAAGGACTGAAGCGAGCATGTTGCTGGAAGATCCCTTGCCGTTGGTTCCGCCAATGTGGATGGTTTTTGTTTTGTCCTGCGGGTTTCCAAAGAATGCGCAGAGTTTAGTGATGTTTCCGAGGCCCGGTTTATAGGCTTTTTTCCCATCGATCTGGTAATTCGGGGCCTGTACAAAAAGCCATTCAACGGCTTCCTGATATGCTTGGTTTGTCATGGTGCAAATTTGATTAAAGTTTTTGGAATTCAGGAAATTTTGAGGTTAAATTTCGGTGTTCAACATGCCGGGTTTCGTTGCTATTAACTGCCCGCGCTCCCGATTGAACGGCATGTCTGAGCTCTCCGCGACAGCGGAAGCGAGTAGTGAAAGCGGGAAATATGCGCCCAATAAAATTAAAAAGTTATGCGGTAAGTTCCTGTAGATGAGGTGGAGGCTTTTTCTGCCTTTACATATTTTTTCACCCACGACACGGACGTAGAGGAAATACAGGGATCGGAAATACCGCCGGATCTGCGGGCAGAAATTACATTTCCGGCTTTATCGACGGTGTAGGCAATACTGATGGTGCCGCTTGCGGAGCAGTTGTGCGAAGGTTGCGCACCGCCACGACCCATGGTTCCGGGAATAAAACCGATAAGGTTTCTGTCGACGCCTATTTTACTGTCGCCATCGCCGTCTCCACCAAGGGGATCGCCCTGGTTTCCTGCAGTGCCGTTGGTGCCCTGGGTGCCAGTCTTTGTTCCACGGCCTTTAATCAGGTTTCCGATAGCAGCTGTACCTTTTCCGTCGCCGGTTCCTGTGGTGGAATTGGGTGTCGAAGCCTTGGTGGCAGAGGTTTTTGCCGGTGCCGCTTTTGTCGCTTTTTCAGTTTTCGGGACAGAGACTTTGGTGTTGCTTCCGGTAAGAATTTTTTCTTTTATTACAGGTTTTGTAACGGCTGGTTTAGGGTCGGGTTTGGTTTCAGCAATCACTTCCTTTACAGGTTCGGGGTTTGCGATTTCTGTATTTGCGGCTAAGCTTCCGTCCTGATTTGCGGGTTCTTCGGCCTCAGCACCGTTTTGGTTATCGCCGAAATTAATGAGCATTGTGGTGATTTCCTCAGGTTTTTCGGTGATTTTGGTAAATTTATAAAAGAATATTCCAAGAAAAACCAACAATGAGATGATGAAGGTAATCACTGCACTGTTCCTTCTGTCTCTTTCTTCGGCTTTCTTATGTTGTAAGGTGTAATTCATTAATTTTCCTGAGTGGTGGCAATCGCTAAATTAAACTTGTGCGTTTCTGCAATTCCCATTACAAAAACCACATCTTTGTGTTTGGTGTTTTCGTCGGCCCGAATGGTGAATGATGGATTGGGAACGTCTTTCAGGGCAGTTACCAAAACATTTTCCAGCTCTTCTTTCGGGATTTCCCTATCGTTTACAAAATATTTGCCATCTTCCTTAATTGTTACGGTTGAAGGATCCTGAACGCTGGGATTTGTAGCATCCGCTTTCGGAAGTTTCACATCGATGGCGCTTTGGCTGATGGCGGAACTTGTAATCATGAAAAATATCAACAACAGAAAAATTATATCTGTCATCGACGCCATGCTGAATTCGGCATTTACTCTGTTTCTGCGTTTCAGTTCCATTAAAGCGGTTTATTTAGTGCATCAAGAAACTCGTTCACATGGGTCTGGATTTTCAATACCAGTCTGTCAACGTTGGTTACCAGAATATTATAGAAGAAGTAAGCAGGAATTCCGACAAATAACCCAACTGCGGTAGTTGCCATCGCGGTATAAATTCCCGATGCTAAAAGTTTTGGACTCACCGCACCGGTAACATTCGATATTTCGAAAAATGCCATGATCATCCCGACAACGGTTCCCAAAAACCCAAGCATTGGTGCTGCTCCGGAAGCAGAAGCCAGGATATTTAGGTTTTTCTCGAGTTTTGAAACCTCCAGTTGACCCTGGTTCTGCATCGCATTCGAAATGTCTGAAATGGGTCTTCCGATTCTTGCCAGACCCTTTTCGATCATCCTTGCTTCAGGCGAGTCGATGGTTCTGCAGTAATCTACCGCAGTCTGTATTTTACCGTCCTGTACGAAATCTTTAATGTTTTCCAGGAAATTCGGAGTTTCCTTTGAAGCTCTTTTAATAAAAAAATATCTTTCGAGAAATATATAAAGCGCGAGAATCCCCAGCAGGAATATTAAAACCATAATGATGTTGCCGAGCAGTCCGCCGCTGAAAAGGATTTCCCAAAGCGAGAACACATGTTTTTCGGTCGTGGTATTAATAACTTGGGTAGGAGTTTGTAAAAACATTTTTTAATTCTTGATTATAGAGTTGAACGGCAATTTTAAAATAATATTGTAAAAAAGCCGATGAATAGAAGATTAAATTAAAAAAGACTGCGGTAAAGTTTAGTCTTCTTCTACGATAATTTCATCTTCCTTGAAATGACATTTGAGTTTGAAAGGGATCGGTTCATCGGATCCGGTATAGAAATCATCGATGTTTCCCTTCCAGTACAACTGCAGTTCGCCGTTTGCGTCGGTGTCGAACTTCAATTCGTTATCGTAAAGATAGGCATCCTCATCGTCGAAAAGATCTACTTCGGTATAAGTTTCGTCTTCAGTATCATTTATTACAAAGGTTTTCCCGTTAAGTTCGTCTTCATCGATAAGAAAATCGAAAATTTTCAGAGACATCTGTGGAAACGGATATTGCAGGGAATCATCATCTACATGATCCAAAGAATCATCTGTAATGATCTCAATTTCCAGAAAATGTTGTTTGTTGCTGTAAACCGCTTTGCAGTAAGTGCTTTTGAGGTGGTATTTAAGGGTTTCTTCAGGATGGTAGATTTTTAAAATCCCTTTCATTTCTTTAAGAAAATAGTGTTAATTAATTGTTTGTGATCCAACCCAACAAAGATAAAAAATTGATTGATTGCGCAAAATTATTTGTTTCTTTTTTGAATTTACCTTTGAAATGGTTTTTTGAATAGAAATTTTTGAACAAAATACTATAATTTAGCAATTCTTAAAAGATTAGAAATGAACAAAATTTTTCGTAGCATACTTTTCATTATCGGTCTGTCGGCAGGTTTAGCTTCCTGCAAGAAATCGGATTCTCCGCTAACCAAAGAAACTCCTCTGGAAATAGATTCTATTGCCGCCAATTATTATGAGCAATATCTGAAGCTTTATCCGCTAGAAGCCACCGCGCAGGGAGACTTAAGGTACAATGACCAATTGCCGGTGAATATCGATAAAGATTTTATTTCCGGTGAAATATCGTTTTACAATACCGTACAAAACCAGATGAAAAAGGTGGATTATGAAGCCTTAAGCGACGAAGATAAAACGACTTATGATGTGCTGGATTATACGCTGAAAGATAAAATCGAGCGCTATGCTTATCACCCGGAATATATTCCTTTCAGCCAGTTTTCCGGACTTCCGCTGGATTTTCCTTTGCTGGGAAGTGGGCAGGGAAGTCAGCCTTTTAAAACTGAAAAAGATTACGAAGACTGGTTGAAGAGAGCCGAAAAATTTCCGGTTTGGATGGATACCGCGATCGAAAACTTCCGCGAAGGAACGGCCAACAATTATGTGCTGCCAAAGAAACTGGTCGTAAAAATGATTCCGCAGATGCGTGCCGAAGAAATTGTAACGCCCGATTTCGAAAAAAATATCTTTTACGGTCCGGTTAAAAATTTCCCGAAAAACTTTACCGATGCTCAGAAAGAAAAATTTACCGTGTTATTTAAGGAGTTGATATCAAAGAAAATCATTCCGGCCTACACGAAAATGGGAGATTATCTGGAAAAAGAGTATTTGCCTAAAGCCAGAAATTCAGACGGAATCAACGCGTTGCCAAAAGGAAAAGAAATTAATTCGTACTATGTAAAAAGCTGGACGACTACCGGGAAAACACCTGAAGAAATCAATAAAATCGGATTAGAGCAGGTGGCAGGTATCCGCGCTGAGATGGAAAAAGTAAAACAGCAGGTACAGTTCAGCGGCAGTTTGGATGAATTTATCGCTCATGTAAAAACTGACCCGAAGGCTTTTCCTTATAAAACAAGTCAGGAAGTTTTAGACGGATTCAACGCTATTTTGAAGAAAATTACACCGAAACTGAAAACCATGTTTACCGTGACACCAAAAACTGCTTTCGAAATCCGGCAAACCGAAAAATTTCGGGAAGCGAGTGCAAGTGCAGAATACGTGGTGGGAACTCCGGACGGAAAAAGGCCAGGGATTTTTTATATTCCCATTCCTGATCCGGCGAAGTTTAATGTGACTTCAGGAATGGAATCCCTTTTCCTGCACGAAGCAATCCCGGGTCACCATTACCAGATTTCGCTGCAGCAGGAAAACACGACGCTGCCGAAATTCATGCGTTTTGGCTGGTTTGGTGCTTATGGTGAAGGCTGGGCGCTGTATTGTGAGTCGCTTGGGAAAGAATTTGGGCTTTATACAGATCCTTACCAGAAAATGGGTTCACTGAGCGATGAAATGCTTCGCGCAGTACGGCTTGTGGTAGATACCGGACTGCACACCGGAACCATGAACCGGGAAGAAGCCATCAAATATTTCCTGAGCAATATTTCGTATGATGAAGCTGCGGCAACTGCCGAAATAGAGCGATATATGGCAATGCCGGGACAGGCGCTGAGCTATAAAATCGGCGCGCTCAAGATCCGCGAACTTCGCGATCAGTATCAGCAGGAACTTGGCAGTAAATTCAGTTTAGCGAAATTTCATGATGAAGTGCTCAATCAGGGCTGTCTGCCACTGGATGTTCTGGACCGAAAAATGAAACTCTGGGCAAAAAAACAATAATTAATATTAAAATATTTTCAAATAAACGATTCTATTCAAGTAAAATGATTTAGGTTATCGTTTATGATTAATTATTTGCCCATTACTATAGGAATGTGTCGATACGATCCTGTAAAAGAAATCATTAACGTAGATAATTTTCTTACCAAATTTTTTGATTTGATGATCTGGTAACCAAAGTAAAGCATCTTTTGAAAAACTAACCTTTATTTTTCGAGCAACATTTTCGATAAAAAATCTTTATCCTGATTTCCTCTGGCCGGCGAATATTCGCGGCCGTAAAAAATGATCTGAAGGTGAAGGCGGTTCCAGACTTCTTTTGGGAAAAGCTTTTTGGCATCATGCTCTGTTTCCACCACATTTTTACCTGAGGTCAGTTTCCACTGTTTCATCAACCTGTGAATATGCGTATCCACCGGAAAAGCCCGAACACCGAAAGCCTGGCTCATCACTACTGAAGCAGTTTTGTGACCAACTCCGGGAAGCGCTTCCAATTCCTCAAAAGTTTTCGGAACTTCTCCGTTATGTCTTTCTACCAGGAGTTCTGCCATTTTTTTAAGGTTTTTCGCCTTGTTATTTGCCAGTCCTATTTCTTTAATTAAATATTTAATCTCGTCAACTTCTAAATCCTTCATTCTAAAGGGGTCTCCGGCAACTTCAAATAATTTTGGGGTAATTTGGTTCACCTTTTTATCAGTCGTTTGGGCTGAAAGAGCTACCGCGACCAAAAGCGTATAAGGATCACTATGATCCAAAGGAATTGGAACTTCCGGATATAATTTTTCGAGTTCCATCATCACGGTTTCGGCTCTTTGCTTTTTTGTCATTTTAGCTTTAAATTTGAGCAAAATTAAACATTATGTTGAAAGTTGGTGATCAATTGCCCGAATTTTTAAGTGTAAATCAAGATGGTGAAACAGTAAGTTCCCAAGATTTATTAGGAAAAAAACTTGTAATTTTCTTTTATCCAAAAGCCAATACACCGGGTTGTACCGCGGAAGCCTGCGATCTAAATAATCATTTCTCAAAACTGAAAAAAGAGGGTTTTCAATTATTAGGCGTTTCGGCAGATCCTGTGAAAAATCAGAAAAAATTTCATGAAAAATTTGGCTTCCAATATCCGCTACTTGCCGATGAAAACCGGGATGTCATCGAAAAATTTGGCGTTTGGCAACTCAAAAAATTCATGGGTAGAGAATTCATGGGAATTGTTCGTACCACTTTTATTTTCGATGAAAACGGAATATGCGTTCGCGTCATTGAAAAAGTAAAAACAAAAGAAGCGGCAAAACAAATCTTGGAAAACTAAGATTTAACCCAACATTTTTTGCGCTTTTTTCACCCCTTCAAAAAGAATATCAATCTCTTCAAATGTGTTGTAAACCGCAAAACTCGCACGAACTGTTCCTGCGATATTGAAGAAATTCATAATCGGTTGCGTACAATGATGGCCGGTTCTCACAGCAATTCCCAACTTGTCGAGAATCATTCCAACATCCGAAGAAATGCCAATTCCTTCCAGATTGAAAGAAACCACGCCGGTTCTGTGGGCCTTTTCGCCATAAATTTTTAAACCTTCAATTTCCAGAAGCTTCGTCTGAGCGTACTCGAGCAAGGCGTTTTCATGGTTCTGAAGTTGTTCATGGCCAATATTTTCAATGAAATCTACGGCCGCTCCCAACGCAATATTTCCGCCTACGTTTGGTGTGCCGGCTTCAAATTTGAAAGGCAAATCTGCATAAGTGGTTTTCTCGAAAGAGCAAGTTGCGATCATCTCGCCACCACCGTGGAAAGGTTGAATTTTCCTCAGAATTTCTTCTTTTCCGTACAAAAT
>NZ_DAMBHK010000006.1:38607-40602 GCF_032060305.1 Kaistella sp.
TTCGAGTGGTGCTCCAAATAAGAAATGATGATTTCGTCGTTTTCTTTAATTAAATTCGTTAAAGAATAGGCGATGAGGTTGATTCCTTCCGTCGTTCCTTTGGTAAAAATGACTTCAAAATCTTTTTTTGCATTGATGAATTTTTGGACTTTTCTCCTAGAAAGCTCCATTTCCTCGGTCGCCAATTGACTTAAAGTGTGAATTCCGCGATGAACATTCGCATTGATCTCCTGGTAATATTTTTCCCAAGAATTCAGTACCGATAACGGTTTCTGCGAAGTGGCAGCATTGTCGAGATAAACCAAGGGTTTTCCGTTAACTTGTTGGGAAAGGACAGGAAACTGGCTGCGAATATTTTGTAAATCGAACATTTTACTTATTTAGAATGCTTCAAATTTACGGAATTTATATTTGAAAACTATGTATTCTGATTGATTGTGTTAATAATGAGTGGCCACTTGATTTACTAAGAATGCTGCCTGTTCGGGTCTTCCTTTGGCGTCTTTTGGTTGGTCTTTATACATTCCGGTTCTTACGATCACCATGTTTTTTTTCGGAACGATGATGATGTATTGCCCGTAAAGTCCCCAGAAATAATAATGTTTTAAATTACTGTCATTATTTATCCAAAGTCCCATTCCGTAAGCTTCTTTCGAAAGTTTTGTCGGTGTTTTCATCTCATTTAAAAACTGCGAACTGATGATTTGCTGATTTTCAAATTTTCCTTCATTTAGGAACAGCTGACCGAGTTTCGCAAAATCCCGCGAAGTGGAGTGAATGCAGCAAAAAGTTTTTTCCATCCCGAATTCATCGGTGCTCCAATCTGCGTTTTCTTCCATTCCCAAAGGTTTCCAAAGTTTTTCAGAGGCGTATTGGGCGAGAGGTTGGTTGAGGGATTTTCTCAGAGCAAAACCAAGAAGCTGCGTTGCGCCGCTTTGGTATTCGAATTCTGTTCCTGGCTGTTTTCTAAAGCTGCGCAGCAGCACAGCTTCTTCCAGAGATTTTCCGTAATAGGCTTTTGCGTTCTGAAGGAAAGGATTGCCGTAATCTTCAGTCCAGTTCAGTCCGGCCTCCATTTTTGCAAGATCACCGACCGTTAAATCTTTTCCGAATTCTATATTTTTATAGTTTTCATAAAAATCTGAATAACGCTGGTGTAAACTGCTGATTTTTTTTTCTTCAAGAGCTTTGCCCAGCAGCAACACCGTTACGGCTTTCGCCATGGAGAAAGAATTGCTTTTGGAATTTGCGGAGTAGCCATCCCAATATTCTTCGTGAAGAAGTTTTCCGTCTTTAATGATTAAAAAAGATGTGGTTTCAGTATTTTTAAGATCTTCCACTAAAGCTTTAGATAAAGGCTTTTTATTGTAAAGCGCATCTTTTTCCCAGAGCGATGTATTTCCCTTTGCGATGGTATGTGACGGAAAATATTTCCCGTCGTGAATTGTAGCACCCGATTCTCCGCGAAGATAAGTCTGGCGCATTCCGTTGAAAAGATAGTCGTAGCCAAATGAATAGGAAAGTGCGATTAGCAAAGCGAAAAACACAAGGATTCCTTTTATAATTTTCAAAAACATTATTTAAACTTTAATTACAAATTTAAGATTAAATAACAAAAAAGTTCCGGAGCACATCCGGAACTTCAATTTAATATGTTTTTTAAACTTAAATCTTAGAAAGTAAATTTCTGAAATTTGTTTTCTCGTCGATAATTCTGCGTAAATCTGCCACCGGAACTCTTTCCTGCTTCATGGTATCACGGTCTCTTAAAGTAACGGTATTGTCCACAAGAGAATCGTGATCAACTGTGATACAGAACGGCGTTCCAATCGCATCCTGACGTCTGTAACGTTTTCCGATACTGTCTTTGTCTTCATAAATAACGTTGAAATCGTATTTCAGATCGTTGAAAATTTTCTCACCATATTCGCCGAGACCGTCTTTTTTCATTAAAGGCAAAATCGCAGCTTTTACCGGAGCCAAAGCTGGCGGAAG
>NZ_DAMBHK010000006.1:40702-52774 GCF_032060305.1 Kaistella sp.
TTTCTGTTTCCATTCTTCGTAGAAACCAAGTTCGGTACCCGGTGGAACAAAAAACTGCATTTCCATCTGTTCGAATTCACGCATTCTGAAAATAAACTGCCTTGCAACGATTTCATTTCTGAAGGCTTTACCGATCTGGGCAATCCCGAAAGGCAATTTGTGGCGGGAAGTTTTTTGCACATTCAGGAAATTCACAAAAATCCCCTGTGCAGTTTCAGGTCTCAGGTATAAATCGGTTGCTGAATCTGCGGAAGCACCCAGTTTGGTTCCGAACATCAGATTGAACTGACGAACGTCGGTCCAGTTTTTCGAACCGGTTTCAGGATCAGCGATTTCAAGCTCCTCGATCAATTCTTTTACATCGGCAAGATCATTATTATCAAGAGATTTTGCCATTCTGGAAAGAATGGTTTTCTGCTTTTCTCGGTATTCTAAAACACGTGCATTCGTGGTTTCAAACTCATTTTTATCGAAAGCGTCACCGAATCTTTTGGCTGCTTTGTCGATTTCTTTCTGAGCTTTTTCTTCGAGTTTCGCACAGTAGTCTTCCAGCAAAACATCGGCTCTGAAACGTTTTTTCGAGTCTTTATTGTCGATCAAAGGATCATTGAAGGCGTCAACGTGCCCGGAAGCTTTCCAAATCGTAGGATGCATGAAAATTGCAGAATCAATTCCCACAATATTTTCATTCATCTGCACCATTGCTTTCCACCAATATTGCTTGATGTTGTTTTTCAGTTCCGCACCGTTCTGTCCGTAATCGTAAATCGCTGAAAGTCCGTCGTAGATCTCACTCGAAGGAAAAATAAAACCATATTCTTTCGCATGTGAAATCAGTTTTTTGAAAACATCTTCCTGTTTAGCCATCGTTTTTAAGTATTTGTGCAAAAATAGGGAAATTTATTCTAATTTTAAGGAGCCGGGAACCTGCTCTCCGCTATATCTTTTACTGCGCTTCGCTCCGCAAAAGGATGCCGCTGCGATCAGAACTAGGTTCGTGCAGTTTTCTTTAAAAAGTTTAGTTATAAATCCTTAAATTTGCTAAACTTTTCTCCCATGTACAAAAGCATTATCCGCCCTATTCTTTTTAAATTCGATCCTGAAGAAGTACATTATTTCACTTTTAATCTTCTTAAAAATTTCGGATTTCTCACCAAATTGTTTTTTCCGAAACCTATTGAAGACAAAAGATTGGAACGTGAAGTTTTCGGCCTCAAATTTAAAAATCCGGTTGGGTTGGCTGCAGGTTTTGATAAAGATGCGAAAATGTTCAGCGAACTGTCAGATCTTGGATTTGGTTTTATTGAAATCGGAACTTTAACCCCAAAACCGCAAGATGGAAATCCTAAAAAAAGATTGTTCCGCCTAAAAGAAGATTCTGCCATCATCAACCGCATGGGTTTCAATAATGGCGGATTAGACGCGGCGGTAGAAAGATTAAAGAAGAATAAAAACGTACTGATTGGCGGAAATATCGGTAAAAATAAGGTGACGCCGAACGAAGAAGCGGTGAACGATTATATCATCTGTTTCGAAAAACTTTTCCCGTACGTTGATTATTTCGTGGTAAATGTGAGTTCGCCTAATACACCAAATCTCCGTGCTTTACAGGAAAAAGAACCTTTAACGAAACTTTTAAGTCAACTTCAGGAACTCAATTCCAAAAAAGAAAAACAAAAACCGATTCTACTGAAAATCGCTCCTGATCTTACAGACGAACAACTTTTGGATATCATCGACATTGTAAAAGACACGAAAATCGCAGGCGTTATTGCCACAAACACTACGCTTTCAAGAGAACATCTGATTTCAGAAAATCAAAAAGAAACGGGAGGACTTTCAGGAAAACCTTTAGCAAAACGTTCCACGGAAATCATCCGTTTTCTTTCCGAAAAAAGCGGAAAGGCTTTTCCCATAATCGGTGTTGGCGGAATTCATTCTGCGGAAGATGCACTCGAAAAACTGGCAGCGGGCGCAAGTTTAATCCAGCTCTACACCGGATTTATCTATGAAGGACCTGAACTGATTCGGGATATCAACAAAAAACTCCTGCAAAAAGGTGTTTGAAAGCGGTTAAAACGCTCACCGATTATAAGAAAAAATTCGCAACGGTATAAATAATTAATCCCACCAAACCACCGACTAAAGTGCCGTTCACGCGGATAAACTGCAAGTCTTTCCCCACTTCCAGTTCCAGTTTTCTGCTGAGGTCACGGCCTTGCCAGTTTCCAACCGTTGAACTGATGAGATTGGCCGCCTGGTGCGTGTTTTTCAGAATGTATTTATATGCGGTGACGCGTACCCAGTGATTGATTTTATTCTGGAAATTTTCATCATCTTTTAAATTCTGAGAAAGTTCCGTCAGGTTTTTTTTGATATAATTTTTAAGGGCTGAATTTTCTTCTTCCAGTTCTTTTGACAGTGATTTTTTAATGGAATTCCAGATGTCTTTTGAATATTGTTGTAGTTTTTCTTCGTTCAGGAAATCATCTTTAATCCCGCGAAATTCTTCGGCCCATTTTTCTTCGGTTTGTATTTCATGCGAAAAAGCGTACAGTTTCTGGGTAATTTCACTTCGTAAAGAGTGGTTTTGATCGTTTTCTACTTCCTCAAAGAAAGACGAAAGTCCGTTAGTGATTTTTTCGGCAATGGTGTCGTCTACAAATTTAGGAATCAGGAAGAAACTTTCCTTTTTTACACGGTTTTTCACAATTTCCTGATTTTGCAGCACGTAATCTTTTATCTGTTTTGAAAGACCGGTAATCATCCTTTGATGATCGTTTTTATCGAGAACATACTCAATTCCGCTGCCTAAAATGTGATTAATTTTTATGTCGTTGGACATTTCCTTGGCCTTGTTTCCAATAAATTTTACCACCGCTGTATCGTCTAGTTTATGAAGGATATCCAAAACGATATTCGAAAGTTCCTTCACCAGATTTTCCTGGTTGCGCTCCTTCGAAAGCCATTCGCCGGCAAAGTGAGAAATTTTGAGCTTCTGAATATACGGCCGGATATTTTGGGGAGAAAGAAAGTTAGAAACCACGAAATTCCCAAGATTATCCCCAATACGTTCCTTGCTGTTTTCAATTAAATTCGTGTGCGGAATCTTAAGGCCTAAAGGATAATTAAAAAGTGCGGTAACGGCGAACCAGTCGGCCAAAGCCCCAACCATTGCTGCTTCGGAAAAAGCGCGGATGTAGCCGATCCAGTGAGCCGGATTTTTCTTTTCGAGAATCGTCATCACCACAAAAATTACCGCCATCAAAACAAAAAGTCCGGTGGCAAAGGTCTTGTATTTTCGGAGCTGTATTTTTTTTTCTTCGTCGTTCATTGTTTCAAATTTACTAATTTTGAAGTCTAAATTCGTTTTGAATACTAAATAATTTAAAAATGAGTTTTTAAAAAATGAAAATTATAATTTCGATGCTGATGCTCATTTTGCTGCAAATGTGTTCTCAGGTAAAACAACCTCAAAATAAAGAAGTAATGGAAAATTCTGCTACAAAAAACAATCCATATTATTCCCGTACCGACCGTACGAAACTGAATGTTCCCAGTTCTGAATGGAGAAAAATCCTTTCGCCGGATTTATACGCTATCGCCCGCGAAGCCGATACTGAAAGACCCTTCACCGGAAAATATAACGAATTTGATGAGTTGGGCGACTATTACTGCGCGGTTTGTGGTAACCATCTCTTTCGTTCAGATGCTAAATTTTCTTCTACTTGTGGGTGGCCAAGCTTTTTTGAAGCCGATAAAGAAGGTACCGCTTACAAACGAGACTCCTCTCATGGGATGGAAAGGATAGAAGTGGTTTGCAAACGCTGCGATTCGCATTTGGGCCATGTTTTTAATGACGGGCCGCCGCCAACCGGAACGAGATACTGTATGAACTCTTTAAGTTTAGAATTTGTAGTGGATTCAGAGAAAAAATAAAAAAAATTGCGGAATCATAAATTCCGCAATTTCTATTTTAATAATTAAATTTTTAAGTCAAAGGCGCGCCTACCTGCAGGTCGCAACGGTGGTGCGGCTCGCCATGTGGTGGATTCAGCGCTGGTTTAGGTCCTAATGATGAAGTTGAAGACACCGATGGTGCCGGTGCCGCTGAAGGTGCAATAGGATTGGTATTGAAATTATTACTTACCGGCGCCTGTTGAGGAATAACCTGTGGGGCGGGAGCCTGAACCGGAGCGGGGCTGTCGAGTGGTGCACCTACCTGAATATCGCATCGGTGATATGGTTCGCCATGAGCGGGATTCAACGCTGGTCTGTTGGGATCTGCTGTAGTAGTTGCTGTTGCTGTATTCTGGGGATTTTCGCCAGTAGCTGCAGCACTGGTTGCTGTTTCTGAACCATCTTTTGCTTGAGATTCCGTTGTTTTGGTATTTTTGCACGAAACCGTAAAAGCTGCGGCTGCAAAAAGTACGATTGATATTTTTTTCATAAGGATTAATTTAAGTTTTTAACTAAAACGAAACATCCAGACCAAGATACACATTTGCGGGCATAATTGGCGCATACACCATTCCGCCGTCGAAATAATTGCCGAAAGGATTCTTAGCATCAATAATCGGCTGATCCTGGGTGTAACCGGTTAGGTTTTCTCCACCCAAATATACACGAATATTTTTATTGAAGTTTCTCGAAACCTGTGCATTCAAAGTAGCGAACGAAGCGGAATATTCAGGAAGTCTGAATTCTGCAGGGTTTGCATTTAAATTCGGCAGTTTTTGTTTTCCTACGAGTTGTAACGTGGTGTCGAAATTCCAGAATCCTCCTTTTGAATTTTTTTCTGTAGAATAGGAAGCATTAAAAAATCCTCTGTTTTTCGCCATAAACGGTATCTCTCTTTTTCCGCCTAAATAATCTGCCTGAACATCATAATATTTGTAAGCCAAACGCAGTTCAAGATTTTTTGCCGGTACGAAATCAAGTTGTGTCTGGAAACTGTTGGCGTAAGAATTTCCGTCAAGATTATAGAATACAATTTTGTTCGGAGAAATATCCAGATCTGCCAAAACCTGATCCTGGAAATCGGTTCGGAAAAAATCAGCTACTAAGGTCGCTTTTCTGTTAAAAAGCTTGAATTCCTGCTGAAGACTTGCGCCGTAATTCCAGGCAATTTCCGGTTTGAGGTCATAAATATTTCCGCCGTTTCCTAAAATTTCGATCTGGCGGTTAGACGCGAAATACTGTTGGTTTTCCGCGAAAATATTGGCTGTTCTGAAACCTTTTCCTGCGGAAAGTCTCAAGATCGTTTTCGGAGTAAGGTCATATTTAAAGTTCAATCTCGGTGTAAACTGGGTTCCGGCCAGGTTGTGGAAATCGGTTCTGGCGCCTGCAACCAAGGTGTATTTAAGACCGGTCAGCGTATATTCGAAGAAGAGTCCGGGAACGGTTTCAGTTCTTTTAAAATTCTGCGTCAGATAATTTTCATCGAAATCATCATACAAAAAACTTGCTCCAGCTTTGTATTTATGATTGGTATTCCCGAAAATACTTTCGAAAATTAAGTTTGAATAAAAGGTTTTCTGGTTACCGAGATAATTTCTTTGGCCGAAAAAACTGTCCTGCTGATGATACGTAAACTGGTTCATCCAGCCGATACTTTGGTAAGGTTTACCCTTAAAGACATAGCCGGTTTTATTCCAGATATCGAATTTGGAAATATCGATTCCAACTCCATACAGACTTTGTTGACTTTGCGGAATGTTTTTATCGAAATCTTTTTGCCCACCGAACCTTTCATCTTTCACAAAACTAATTCCGAAATGTGTACCAATACCTGAGTGATCTAAATCATTGTAATTCAACAAATAAGAAGCGTTTATTTGGTTTCCTGTCGGTTGATCTAAAAATCCGTCGTCATTAGTATCCATTTTTGCTAAAGTCGCATTACCATGGAGCAATAAAGTTTGATTCCAATGGTCGGAAACAGCGCTGGTTGAAGTGATGTTGGTTTCAAACCTTCCGTTAATGTCACCAAAAAAATTGATGGCAGTTTCTGGTTTTTCATTAAATTTTAAAAGTTCGGTATTAATTTGGCCTGTAATACTTTCATAGCCGTTAGTAACGGTGCTTCCTCCTTTTGTTAGTTGAATTCCGCCAATCCATCGGCCGGGAATTAAATTCATTCCGTAAGGAGACGCCAAACCACGGATGGAAGGCAGAAGTTCTTTTGTTAAAGAGGTGTATTTCTGGTCTAAACCTAACATCTTCAGCTGCTTGGTTCCGGTAACCGCATTGCTGAATGCCACATCAACGGTTGCGTTGGTTTCGAAACTTTCAGACAAATTACAACAGGCCGCTTTCAGTAATTCTTTAGAACTGATGTTGAAGGTAAGGCCTGTTTCTTTTTTGTTGAGTGCAGTAGCTTCGCCCATTTTTATGAGTTTCACCTCTTCAATGCTTTTGTCAACATGATCTGCATGTTGGGTGAAATCTTTTTTTGGAGCTGGGCTTTCTTCCATGTGAACCAAATCACTCTTTACGCCCAAAGGCAATGTGCGGTCGTAAAGACAACAGTCGGGAAGGTTTTTATAAACGGAATCGCTCGCGGTATATTTTTCATTATCATGACCCACATCGGCAATCATTTTCAAAATTGCATCAGCTGAAGTTTTTGCGGGATTAAAATCCAGCGTTACGGTTTGGGTTTCAGGATTCCAATCTGCCGCATCGGCGCCGGCAGTTTTTGCAGCTTTTTCGATTCTTGTTTTACACGAAACACAATTTCCTCTCACGAAAAACTGATTGTCCGATTTTACTGGTTTTGTACTTTCTGCAGTCGTTACAGTTAAAAAAGAAGGCTCTCTTTCGTAATGACAGCAACCCGGAAGATTTTCGTAAACGCTGTCCGGCGCTTTGAATTTTTCGTTATCGTGACCGGCTTCGGCGATTTTTTTAAGTAATTCTTCGGGATTTACTTTCGCTGCATCATATTCTACAGTAAGTTGTTGGGATTCTGCGCTCCAGTTGGCAGATGTTGCACCTGTTTTTTTTGCGGTGGTTTCTATTCGGTCCTTACACATGCCGCATTCGCCCTTTACCTTAAAGGTGGCTTTGGTAATTGTTTGTGCAAAAAGGAAATTGGTGAATAAGAGTGAAAAAATCAGAAGACTTTTCAGTAAAATTTTCATTTTATTTGAATTTGTTAATTTAAAATAAGTGTTGCCAAAAGAACATTCTTCTGGCTGACAGTCAATAAATTAACAAAGTTTTGGCGGTTGCCAAATGTTTTGAATACTTGAGGAAAAAAAAGAAATTTCGTAATTGTAACTGATCTTTTTAATGAACAGTTTCTTCTGCGAGGTGTATGATTCGGGAGAAATATAGTTCAGCGCAATATTTACCGAGCACGAGTGGCAATTGGCACAGTCATTTTTGCAACCATCTTTCTCAGAACCTTTTTTCGGATTGCTTTCGTGGCAGGGTTTGGTTTTTTCTGTGTTGCAACATTCGTCTTTTTTAGATTTCTCCTCACAACAATTTTCAACCTTCTGCGCAAACATGGTTTGTTTGGGTAGAATAAAGATTCCCAACCCTAGAATAATTAAAAATATTTTTAATGATTTCGCCATGCGTCTGCAAAATTAATAAAATAAATCCGAAGGCAGCCAAATCAGTTAAAGTTTCATAAAAAACAGTTAAAAAAAATTGATTCAACCACTTGATATTTAATTATTTGTAGTTTTGCAGTCCTAAAATCAATTTAACATAATGTTTTATGAAGAAAGTTCTTTTAACACTGTTTTTGGTATTTATTGTCGCAACCTCTTTCTATAAAAGGGATGTAGCGACAGTTTCAGACACCAAAACTTCACTTAAAGCTCACGTCAAAATTTTATCAGCCGGAAAAAAGACCAATTCAATACAAATAACGGGCGAAGAAATTTTTTCCTCCCTCAGTTTTGAAGGAATAAATGCCTTAAATCCTGATGTTTTTTCAAAAGCTTATTTAGGATTCAATAATCTGAAAAAAGCCGGCAAACTTCCTGAAGATTCCCATTTGCTTACCGTCTGCGATTTTTCGCTTTCCTCTACCGAGAAAAGACTTTGGGTTATTGATCTTGAAGAGAAAAAAGTACTTTTTAATTCGCTGGTTGCTCACGGAAAAAATACGGGAGAAGAATTTGCAGCGAAGTTTTCCAATACCGAAAGTTCCTACCAGAGCAGCCTTGGATTTTATATTACGGAAAGTACATATAACGGCAGCAACGGCTATTCGCTGAAACTTCTGGGGCTTGATCCGGGGTATAATGACGCCGCTTTGCAACGAGCCATCGTGATGCACGGTGCCGATTATGTGAGTGAAAATTTCATTAAAAGCCAGAACAGAATTGGCAGAAGCTGGGGTTGTCCGGCGGTGCCAAGAGCGCTGGCAGAACCGATCATCAATACGATAAAAGGCCAGAACTGCCTCTTTATTTATTATCCCGATGAAAGGTATCTTTCAAAAACGGAATGGCTGAAAAATCCCGAAAACATTTAGTTTTTTCAATAGTTGATATGAAAATCCCGGTTCGATGTGAACCGGGATTTTCTTTTATTTTAATTCGATCGGGTTGTTGTTTTTCTTCAGCTCTTCAGCCATTCTTGTTTCCATCTGCCTGCGCTGGTTTGGGTCGGGAGTTCTCATTGAACCTCTGCTCTGGGGAGCAGTGATTCCGGATCCTCCTCTTGCCGAACCCATTGATGCCTGCATGAAAGATGCCGGATCTTTGCGGAAAAGCGTTTCCTGTTTTACAAAGTCTTTTCTTTTTACTTTAACAGGATTTCCCGATTGGCTAAAAGCCTGAATTGCTGCGATTTTTTTAGTCTCTTTCAGGTCGAAAGAATAGTCGCCTTTGGAATCCTCAACTTTTACGATAAGCCCTGGAAGTCCGGAAAATTTATACGGCCCATCCTGAAAAGGAATATCGGTGTTAAACCATGCGAACCATGATCTTCCGGCAAACTGAGTTTCAGCTTTCTGGGTTTTGTAATCTCCAATTTTTGCAGTTTCCGTTAGAATTTTCCATTCCATTGGCCGGTCTTCTTCATAAGCATACTGGTCTCTGGCAATTCGGGACGTAAAAGTTTTGGTGTTTGTTTTAAAATCTTTATCCACTGTAAAGTCGATGTTCGAACGGAGATTCTGCATTTGGCTCCGGTCGAAATTGAAACTTCCTGTTTGTCTCACTTTTGTAAATAGAGAATCGCGCTGAAGCCTTTTTTCTCCGTAGAATATCGATTTTTCGGGCGTAGCGTCAAGATAGGCGAGTTCAGTTTTGATATCGTTTCTGTTGGTAGAGTCGGGTTTCATTGTTACCTGATAGATGAAACGGTTCGCCTGCGCAAAACTCAATTGGGAACATAATCCCAGAATAATAAGACCGATTTTTTTCATTGATTAGCTGTTTGGTTTTTTGATCCGGATCGTTCCGGAAAGTTAAATTCTTTCTTCTATAAGTCGGATAGACAAATATACCGCCACAAATTTGATATTCATTATATTATTAGTAATTTTGCAATCTAAAATCAGTCTAAATAAAAACAATGATAAAAGTTAGCGATCATGCGAAAGAAAAAGCCATTCAGTTGATGACTGAAGACGGTTTTAAGCCTTTCGAAGATTTTATAAGAGTCGGCGTTAAAAGCGGTGGCTGTTCGGGTCTTGAATATGTTTTGAAGTTCGATAACGAAAAAACTGATGCAGATCAGGTTTTCGAGGATAACGGGATTAAAATTATCATCGATAAGAAATCGATCCTGTATCTTGCAGGCACAACGCTGGAATATTCGGGAGGTTTGAATGGGAAAGGTTTTATTTTTAATAATCCCAATGCAAACAGAACTTGCGGATGCGGTGAATCTTTTAGTTTATAAAAAATTATGTCAAAATATACAGAAGACGACTTAAGGGTCGATCTTGAAAACCAAAAATACGAATTCGGCTTCGAGACAGATATTGAGTATGAAGATTTTCCTACCGGTCTGAACGAAGAAGTGGTAAGAATGATTTCGGCAAAGAAAAATGAGCCGGAATGGATGACGGAATGGAGGCTGGAATCTTACAGAATCTGGCTGAAAATGGAGGAGCCAACCTGGGCCAATGTACAATATGAAAAACCAGATTTTCAGGCAATAAAATATTACGCTGCGCCCAAGAAAAAACCGGAATTGGCAAGTTTAGATGAAGTAGATCCGGAACTTTTAAAAACATTCGAAAAATTAGGAATCAACATCGAAGAGCAGAAAAGACTTTCCGGTGTGGCGGTAGATATCGTAATGGATTCGGTTTCTGTGAAAACAACTTTCCAGGAGACGCTTTTGGAAAAAGGAATTATTTTCTGCCCGATTTCGGAAGCCATCCAGAATTATCCTGATCTTGTAAAAAAATACATCGGTAAAGTTGTTCCGCGAGGCGATAACTTCTATGCCGCGTTAAATTCTGCCGTATTTTCCGACGGAAGTTTCTGTTACATCCCTAAAGGTGTGAAGTGTCCCATGGAACTTTCTACCTATTTCAGAATCAATCAGTCTGGAAGCGGGCAATTCGAAAGAACTTTGGTGATTGCTGATGAAGGAAGTTATGTTTCTTATCTCGAAGGCTGCACCGCACCGGCAAGAGACGAAAACCAACTCCATGCGGCAGTTGTAGAACTTATTGCGATGGATGATGCGGAAATTAAATATTCTACCGTCCAAAACTGGTTCCCAGGTGATGCAGAAGGAAAAGGCGGTGTTTTCAATTTTGTAACGAAAAGAGGAATTTGCGAAAGAAATGCAAAAATTTCGTGGACGCAGGTAGAAACCGGTTCTGCCGTTACGTGGAAATATCCGAGCTGTATTCTGAAAGGCGACAATTCTATTGGCGAGTTTTATTCCATTGCCGTGACGAATAATCATCAGTATGCCGATACCGGAACCAAGATGATTCACATCGGTAAAAACACGCGTTCCACCATTATTTCGAAAGGTATTTCCGCAGGAAAATCCAATAACTCTTACCGCGGTTTGGTGAAAGTAATGCCTTCCGCAAAGGGAGCAAGAAACTTCTCGCAATGTGATTCGCTTTTGATGGGTAACGAATGTGGCGCACATACTTTCCCATATATCGAAATCAAAGATCCCACGGCACAGTTAGAACACGAAGCTACCACTTCAAAAATCGGCGAAGACCAGATTTTCTACTGTAACCAGAGAGGAATAAATACCGAAAAAGCTATCGCATTGATTGTGAACGGTTTCGGTAAAGAAGTTTTAAACAAACTTCCAATGGAATTTGCAATCGAAGCTCAGAAATTGCTTGAAATTTCCCTGGAAGGATCAGTTGGATAAAAACAGTTTAAAGTAAGATTCAGAACCGATTGTTACATTTGAACAAAACACAAAACAGAACTACATTATGCTAAATATCAATAACTTACACGCAAAAATAGAAGACGGCGTAGAAATTTTAAAAGGAATTAATTTACAGATCAACCCGGGCGAAGTTCACGCCATTATGGGACCGAACGGTGCCGGAAAATCTACACTTTCATCGGTTATTTCCGGGAAAGAAGATTATGAAGTAACCGACGGGGAGATTCTGTTTGAAGGTCAAAACATTATCGAAGATGCACCAGAAGACCGGGCGCACAAAGGGATTTTCCTTTCATTTCAGTATCCTGTAGAAATTCCGGGAGTTTCTGTGACGAACTTCATTAAAGCTGCTCTTAATGAAACCAGAAAAGCGAAAGGTTTGGAAGATATGCCCGCAAAGGAAATGTTGGCACTGATTCGCGAGAACTCAGAAAAATTGGGAATCAAGAGAGATTTTCTCTCAAGATCTTTAAATGAAGGTTTTTCAGGAGGCGAAAAGAAAAGGAACGAAATTTTCCAGATGATGATGCTGAATCCGAAATTAGCTATTCTGGACGAGACCGATTCCGGTTTGGATATTGATGCACTAAGAATTGTTGCAGACGGCGTAAATTCATTCAGAAATGAAGGCAATGCAGTTTTGCTGATTACTCACTACCAAAGACTTTTAGATTATATTCAGCCCGATTTTGTACACGTTTTAGCTGATGGAAAAATCAT
>NZ_DAMBHK010000007.1:0-48596 GCF_032060305.1 Kaistella sp.
TTGGAATGTCGATAGGCTTTGGTGAGGTTTATATTGCATTTACTTTTCTTATTTCAGCCATTATTATCATTAATTCTGCAGAATATGTCACCAGGTATTTTTTGCCGCAGCATCACAGCAAACTCCTGAGACTGCAGCTTTCTGCTGAAAACTTCTCACATAAGGAAGGAATTCTCAGGGAAATTAAGAACATCACCAAAGATGTTTCAGCAATTTCGCTCGAGAAAAAAAACAACAGCATTCTTATTACACTCGATATTCACATCAAAAATAAAGATATCCAGAAGCTGGAAACTTATCTTCTCAGCAACAGTGATCTGGAATATTTCAGCTACTGATTTTGAATAAGAATTCCACAAAAAAATCCGTTCTGCATTTACAGAACGGATTTTCTATTTATTGAAGTGAAATTACTTTTTCAGTTCTTCTAAAAACTCATCGTGAGAGATTTTAGTGGCTTTTTTAGTTGCTTTCTCCAGGATTACATCTTTCAGTTTTGCCATTCCAACTTCTGCGGAAATCTGACGAACCTGCTCTTGGTCTTTCAGCATTTCAACTGCATATTTCTGAATTTCTTCATCTGATAAATGGTGGATTCCGTAGATTGCCAACTGGTTTTTCACCAACTGCTCAGCCTGAGAAAGGATATCAGCATACTCCAGTTTAATCTCGTTATCGTTCATCAGTTTACCTTCAAGAATCTGGTATTTTAACTGATTTCTTTCCGCTTCAAGAACTTCTTTAGCTTGCTCTTCAGACTTGATGTTTTCGTTGCTGAACATTAAGAATTTAACCAAGAAATTCTCAGGAAGTTTTACTTCTTCTTTTTCGTTGATCTGCTCAAGAACTTTGTTCACGAAATGTACATCTGCATTTTGCTGGAAATACTCATCCAACTCGCTCTTTACTTTTGCTTTAAGCTCCTCTTCAGATTTAATGTTTCCTTCGCCATATACTTTATCGAATAAATCCTGATCAAGTTTTGCCAAATCCAAACCATAGAAATCTTTCACTTTCACTTCAAGCTGATCGTGGTGAAGATGCTCTACTTCCGCTTTGCTGAAACCTAATTCTGTAGCCAAAGTTTCGTTTTTCAGTAAATCTTCTTTAGAAACTTTTACGGTTTCATCCATTTTCAAAGCTTTAACAAGGTTGAAAGCTTCTTTTTTCTCTGCGTTAATTACAACAGATTTTGGAGCGTGGTTATGCTCTCCTTCTGCATTTTCTTCAACAACCTGGCTGATTTCAAGGGCTACATGAGAATCATCTCCGATTACTTCTTGTGGAACCTGAGTTGCGAAACGCTTCTGCATATTTTCAATGCTTTGTCCGATTTCTTTATCAGAAGCTTCTACCTGATAGTGTGGCGCTTCATACTTACTTAAGTCGACGGTGAAATCTGGCTCGTAACCAACTTCAAAAGCAACAGAAAGCTGCTCTGCATTAAGGTTAAGGTCATCTACCGGTTGTGGTACAGGCTGGCCAACCAATCTAAGTTTGTTCTCGTTTACATAGTTATTCAGTGCATCAGAAACCTGCTTGTTGATTTCTTCAAAAGCGATACCAGCTTCATACTGCTTTCTTACCATGCTCAATGGCACTTTTCCTTTTCTGAATCCAGGAACCTGTGCATTTTTAGCATAATTGATCAGTTGTTTTTCAACTTTATCTTTGTAATCCGACTTATCTATCGTAACTGTAAGTAACGCGCTTACTTCATCGTGGTTTGTCGCTGTAACGTTCATTGTTATGTTTTGAAAATTTAGGTTGCAAAAATAGGAATTATTTTTTAGATTTTAACATTCATATAATACTAAAGAACGTTAAAAATCAATTACTCATGCCAAAAACAGCAACAGCGTCTGTTTCACCGCCTTCCGCTGTTCCGAATGCAGAGCCGGATTGCTCTTCGCTTACCGAAACTGCATCGTGAATTAAAAGCAATTCCAGCTTTGGCGAAGTTGCGTTTACCGCTTTGATAACGTTCCATTTTGTATGGAGTCCGACTTTATTCCCGTCGGTTCTTGTGGAGGACTCGTCGTCTTCCCGTGTTAACTCAACCTGCGAACCCTGAAAATCGAAAATCAGGAAATGTTCGTCTTTAGCAGATTTTATACTTTCGGTTTCATCTTCGTTACCGTTTTTAAAAATGGCTTCAACGGTATAGGTTTTTCCGTCTTCCAGCTTTATGACAGGATTTGTTGCAGCATTTACCGTATAATTATAGGTTTTTACGATTCCTGTAACATCATCCTTAATGTTGAGAATGATATTCGAAATATCTTCCTGCGAAAGTACATCTTCATCTTCATCTGCTCTGCTGCAGGCGATGGAAACCAAAGAAAAGAAAACGATGAGTAAATATTTTATATTTTTTAATGATTGCATGCTGTAATTTTTAGAAGTTGTATTTTACATTGAAAATGATGTTTCTGCCCATTTCATAAGAGAAAAAACGCATCCTGTTAAGGTAATCCCTGTAGTTTTTATCGAAAAGATTCGTCACATTCAAACCGGCAGAAAAATGCTTATTTAATCTGAAGCCAGTCTGTATGCTCCACAATGCATAAGCTGGTGGCGGCGTAGATAAATCGAGGGTTTTCTCTACTTCTTCCCCATTTTCATAAACGTTTATGGTAGGATTGAAAAGCGGATATTCCTTTTGCTGCAGGAAGGTTTGGTTTTCGATTTTGAAATAGAAGTTTTTCCATTCTGGTTTAGAAAACTCAATACTGTTCGCAAAATTCGGCGGCAGCATGAGGATCAAAGGCTGATCATTCGTCTCATCCGTACCTTTTACATAAGCAAAGCGGCCTTTGTAAGTAAACTTTTCATTAATTTTCAGCTGTGCATCGAAATCAACTCCGAACATTCTCGCATCAATCTGTTCATAACTCCAAACCGGGAAAACGCCGCGGATGGTGTTCTGAATACCCGTCGGAATTTGGTTGATAAAGTTTTTGGTAAGAAACAAATAAGGATTCACTGAAAGCTGCAGACCTCCCAAAACATTAAATTTAGAATCGATGTTAAGATTGAACTGGTTGCCTTCTTCATTTTTCAGGCGCATGTTCCCAAGTTCCAGAACCGCGGCAGAATGATGGAGTCCGTCCGCAAAAAGTTCAGCAATATTGGGTGTTCTTGCTGCTTTCGCGTAATTGAATTTGAGACTGAAATTTTCTGAGGGATTTAAATCTATACCCGCGTTAAAAGACAGATTTCTGTACGTTAAAACCGGCTTTGTAAAAACCCTGTTTCCATCGGTTTCTACATAAAATTCTTCGAAATCTCCATCATAAAGGTTATTCCAGTCATTTTCATCGTACCATTTTTTTACCTTATACTTTGTGTGGTCATAACGCAAACCGCCTTCAACATTCAGTTTTGGATTAATTCTGTATTTGAGGACAGAATACATTCCACCCGCATATTTCGTGTAATTGGGAACGAGCCTTCTCGCCATAGTTTCTGGTGTGGAATAATTATACTGGTAGGTTAAATCGATTCCAGTTTCCAGATTCCAGTTTTTTCTTTCAATTAAGTTGGTAATATTCAGATTATTGGTGAAAAGCTCCAGGTCGAGCGACGGAATTTCTGAAAGTTCGCCTCTTCTTAAATCATACTCTTTGCGGTGATTGTACTGAAAACTGTAATCGACAGAAAATTTTCCCAAATCTTTAAATCTTTTGTAAGCTGAAATTTTAGCCAAATGATGCTGGATCTGCTGTTTCGGATTGTCGATCGAATAAGAAAAATCCCTCGTGTAAATGGGCAGGTCAGAATTTAATACCGTATAAAAATCCTCAAGATTACCAATATGGGAACCACGGAAAATACCGATTTCCTGATCCGTCATGCTGTAATCCGCCGATATTCCCTGAAGGAAACTGTTGTTTTGCACCGTAAAACCAAAAGAATTAAAACTCATCCCCGTGTTCATCAACAGATAATCGGGAGTTTCCAGGTCGCCAAGTTTTTTATAGCCTCCGTTAGCTTTCACGGCCCAGCCATTTTCCCAGGTTTTCATCACATTCAGGTCAACACCGATTCCGCGTCCGTTGGAAATCCCGGAGACATTCGCAGACCCTTTCAGCGTATCAATTTTTTTGAAGGTTTCAGGAACCAGCAAAACAACACCGCCGATTGCATCACTGCCATATTTCAGCGCAGATGCACCTTTAATGACATCGATATGTTCGAAATGGGTAATGTCGACATTCGGTGCATGCTCCACGCCCCATTCCTGTTCGGCCATCTTCACCCCGTTATTGATGATTGAAATCCGGCTTCCGTAAAGTCCATGAATAATAGGTTTTGCGATATTATTTCCGGTTTTCAGAGCGCTGACTCCCGAAATTCCCGATAAAACATTCCCCAGATTTTCGGTGGAATTTCTTTCGATTTCTTTTTTATCTAATGTCCTGATAATTAAAGGAGTCGACTTTTTATGCGCGGCGTGAATGGTCACCGTTTCGATATCTGATATATGATGTTCAAGATTAAGGGTAATTTCTAGATTATTATTTACAGTGATCTGATCAGTATAGGCCTCACAATCGGGATGGGTTGCGGTAATGGCATACTTCCCTTTTTTCACGGAACTGAAACTGAAAAACCCGTTATGGTCCGAAGTTTCGGTATAATTTCCTATTTTGATAACGGCGTTTTTGAGCGGAATTTTATCATGAAAATCGATAATTTTGCCCTTAATTTTAAATGTTTGCTGTGCGCTGATGAGCGTTAATCCGAAAAAGATTAACAGGATATTGAAAGTAAATTTCATTTAAATGTAAATTTCAAATTAATTAAATACGAAAAATTTAAAGATTTAATCAAAAACCTTTAACAATACATTTCACTGGAAATGTGTAATTTAAATGAAATTTGAAGGCGGACCCCGAAGTTGGAAAGAGAAGAATTCAAGCTTAGAAAACCGCTGGGTATACGCAGATATTTCTTTCTGAAAATCATCGGGCTGTACAAATTTGAACTGAAAATCCTCCGGAACCAGAGAATGACCGTCGTGAAGCAGATGACAGGACAAGCAGTCGGTAAATTCCTGTGAAAAATGACCTGGCGAATAAGTTTTTTCTGTTTTCTTAAAATTAAATTCCTTGAAAACTTCACCGCTGCTGTGATTGTGAAAATTCTGTGAGAACAAAGCCACGAAAAGATAAACCGCTGTAAAAATTACGGCTGCCAATCGCTGATATGTTTTATTTCTCAACATTCCGCAAAATTAATCAATATTTGCAGATTAAAAAATTAAACCTGAGGTTTACCGCCCATTTGGGTGATGATATTAATTTTAAATGATATTCCAAAGCTGTTAAATGTTAGGCCAATATTTGAGAGAGATTTTGTAAATTTGTCCTGAAATTTTAATATATGGAAGAAAGTGCAGTAAAAAAGATAGCGGTTTTCACCTCAGGTGGTGATGCCCCAGGGATGAACGCCGCATTGAGAGCGGTAGTACGAACTGCAAGTCATTTTAAAATAGAATGTTATGGTGTAAGAGAAGGCTACAATGGTCTTATTAATGATGATTTTACCAAAATGGGACCACGGTCGGTGAAAAACATCATCGGAGCCGGGGGCACCATCCTGAGATCAGCCAGATCTCTGGAATTCAAAACCAAAGAAGGGCGGCAAAAGGCTTACGATAACTTGGTAAAACGCGGAATCGACGGTTTAGTATGCATCGGCGGTGACGGAACTTTTACCGGAGCAAAAATTTTCAACGAAGAATTTGGAATTAAAGTAATCGGTATTCCGGGAACTATAGACAACGATATTTTCGGGACCGACAATACCATTGGTTATGATACCGCGCTGAACACCGCGATGGAAGCCATCGACAAAATCCGGGATACAGCAACCTCTCACAACCGGGTATTTTTTGTAGAAGTAATGGGCCGTGACGCAGGATTTATTGCCTTGAACAGCGGGCTTGCTACCGGAGCAGTTGATATTCTGATTCCTGAACGAAAAGACAGCATCGATGATCTTTTCGAAACATTTGAAAAAGCAGAAAAAGCCGGAAAAACTTCAAGTATTGTAGTCGTTGCCGAAGGTGAAAAACTGGGCAGCATCTACGATCTGGCAAAAGCTACAAAAGCAGGATTCCCGGATTATGATATCCGTGTAGCAATTCTGGGGCATATCCAGAGAGGTGGCTCACCAAGCTGTGCCGACCGGGTTTTAGCAAGCCGCCTGGGATATGGCGCGGTAATAGGTTTAATGGCAGGAAAAACCAACAAGATGGCAGGAATGCAGTCCAATAACCTGGTGTATACCCCTTTTGAAGAAGCCATTAAAAAACATAACGAGATTGATCAGAATTTGCTGAAGCTTTCAGAAATACTGGCGATATAGCAGGAAAACCTGTCTTTAAAATAATAAACGTTAAATAAATTTATAAACAAAGTATTATGTCAACAATCAAAGTAGGAATCAACGGATTCGGCAGAATTGGGCGTCTTGTGTTCCGAGCAATGACCGAAAGAGAAAACATCGAAGTTGTAGGAATCAACGACCTTATCAATGCAGAATACATGGCTTATATGCTGAAGTATGATTCTGTACACGGCGAGTTTAAAGGGACGGTTTCTGTAGAAGGAAACGACCTTATCGTAAACGGTAAAAAAATTAGAGTTACCGCCGAGAAAGACCCTAACAACCTGAAATGGAACGAAGTAGGTGCAGAATATATCGTAGAATCTACAGGATTGTTCCTTTCTAAAGAATCTGCGCATGCTCACATCAATGCAGGTGCAAAAAAAGTAATCCTTTCTGCTCCTTCAAAAGATGATACGCCGATGTTTGTGATGGGAGTAAATCACAAAGAATTAACAGACGATATCAAAATTTTCTCTAACGCTTCATGTACCACCAACTGCCTGGCTCCATTGGCAAAAGTAATTCACGATAATTTCGGAATTGTAGAAGGCTTAATGACAACCGTTCACGCAACTACAGCTACTCAGAAAACCGTTGACGGACCATCAATGAAAGACTGGAGAGGCGGCCGTTCTGCTTTGAACAACATCATCCCTTCTTCTACAGGTGCTGCAAAAGCAGTAGGAAAAGTAATTCCTTCGCTAAATGGTAAACTTACAGGAATGTCTTTCAGAGTTCCTACCGCCGACGTTTCTGTTGTGGATTTAACAGTAAGATTAGAAAAACCAACTTCTTACGAAGAAATCTGTGCAGCAATGAAAGCCGCTTCTGAAGGCGAACTGAAAGGAATTTTAGGTTACACTGAAGACGCAGTAGTTTCTCAGGACTTTGTGGGCGAAAAAAGAACTTCAGTATTCGATAAAGATGCCGGAATTATGCTTTCACCAACTTTCGTGAAATTAGTTTCATGGTACGATAATGAAATGGGATATTCTAACAAATTGGTAGATATGCTGGTTCATTCCGCTTCTTTGTAAGAACTGAACAAACAATCCAAAACAATAAAAACCTCTCAGCTTTGAGAGGTTTTTTATGTTTTTCGGTTAATATCCGTGAAGATTAATGTCTTCCGTTCTTATAAGTTCTACCCTTTTGCCCATCTTTTTCTGGATCACCCGGAAATGCTGCAGTTCGTCGTCCGTGAGCAGAGTAATTGCAGTTCCGGACTCCAACGCACGCCCGGTTCTACCGATACGGTGCACATAATCAAGCGGTGAACGTGGAAGCTCGTAATTGATGACGTATTCCAAAGAATCAATGTGAATTCCACGCCCAATAAGATCTGTAGCGACAAGGATTTGAGTTTCGCCTTCTTTAAAATCTCTTAAATTTCCGGATCTCGAACCCTGGGATTTTTTACCGTGAACAGCGGTTGCAGGAATTTTATTTTTCTTGAGTTTTTCTGCCAGATTGTCGGCACTTCTTGTGGACGAAGTAAAAACTAAAGCCTGCCTGATCTTTTTTTCTTTTAGTAAATATCTTAAAAACGGACCTTTTCTTTCTTCAGCAACATGATAAGCAAGTTGCGTAATCTTATCGAGATCAACTTCTTCGGCTTTAATTTCTACGAGGACCGGATTGATGGTCAGACGTTTTTTGATTTCTTCCACTTTATCGTTCAGCGTTGCGGAAAATAAAACCGTCTGTTTTTTGGAAGGCATCATGGCGAAGAGCTTATTCATTTCATCTTCAAATCCCAGCTGGAACATTTTGTCGGCTTCATCAATAACGAGGTGACTGATTTGAGAAATACTCAATGCTTTATGCTCAATTAAATCAAGTAATCTTCCCGGTGTCGCGACCAAAACTTCTACACCGAACATTCCTTTCATTTGCGGATTGATTGAAACCCCGCCGTAAACTGCCATGGTTCGGATTTCCCGCCTCAGATTTTCTGCAAAAGCCCTGAAAACCTCATCAATCTGAATCACCAGTTCCCGTGTCGGTGCTAAAACCAAAACTTTAATATTTCTGTCTTTTTTAACTTCTTCGTCCTGAAGTTTTTCCAGAATTGGCATTACAAAACAGGCCGTTTTACCCGATCCTGTTTGGGCAATTCCCATCAGGTCTTTCCCCGATAAAATCACCGGAACGGTTTGCTCCTGGATTGGAAAAGGTTTCAGAAAACCAAGTTTTCTTACCGATTTTATAATATTGTGTGACAAGCCTAAAGATTCAAAAGACATATAATTTTAGTTTAATTTGCAAAGATAACCTATTCAAAACAGCATTTCTGCTTTTAGGATTTTACTTTAATAGAGTATCAATAATTTGTAACTTTAATGGCTTGAAGATTGCAATCCTGTAATTTAATTTTTTGAACCGAAATTGTAAAAACACGAATTAATGAAGGCTGAACCCCGATTTCACAACGCTCCGCATTTCAAAAATTTTTGGGAAAAAGGCAATGGAAAAGAACTTTTGGATTGGGCAGATGTTACACCCGATCTCGGTAATTTCGAAAAATATGCGTCACTTTATCATGAGGTGGATGTTTTGAGTGATGATTTGGTGCAAGAAACATACCTGAAACTTCCTTATCCGGAAGCCAGTGCCCTGATTAAGAAATATTCAACCTCAAAGATCTCCGAAAACGCTGATGAGCCAGAAAGTTTAAAAAGATTTTTTCTCCATATGCAGGAGGTCCCAAACTGGTTTGATGAAGATTTAGCCAACAGCGGCGCAAGACTCTGCATGAGAAGCGGAACCAACGCACTGATTATTCTTCGGGATTTTGTCCTCATGGGCGGCTATGACTATGCCTATCTCAACAAACCCTTAATTTTTACGGGAGCACTTAAAAAAGGCGCCGTAAAACGTCTGAAAGATACGCTCGAATTCTGGATTCATGTGACCCGGGAAGATGCTCTGAAAGTCAATTCTGAAGCCTACCAGCTCATTATAAGAACAAGACTCATGCATTCTTACGCAAGACTGAAAATTAAAGAAAAAGGAAAAAACTGGGATTACGAAATTTGGGGAGAACCGATCAACTTCTGGGACATGATTGCGACTTATACGGGCTTCAGCCTCGTGTTGATGCAGGGACTTAAGAAACTCGGCGTTAAGATTTCAGAAAAAGAAGAAGCAGGTGTTTTTCATCTCTGGAAATATATTGGTTATCTTCTCGGGATTCCCACGGAATTCCTTCCGGAAAACAGGCAGCAGGCCGTGGAACAGCTCTATTTATGGAGCACCCTTCAGGATCAAGGAGACGAAGATTCTGTACAGCTTGCTCAGGCACTTCTGGCAGAAAACCTGGAAAGCACGATTTACAAATATCCTTTTCAGCGCAAACTTCTGCTGAATCTTCACCAGAGCATGAACTGGTTTCTGCTCGACAGGGAAATTAACGAAAGGCTGCAGATTCCAAAGGTGGCGGTGACTGCGTTTTTTCCTAAATTCATCATTAAAGCCAATCAGATTGCACAGCAGATTTGTAATCTTGACGATCCCAGGAAATACAGAAAACTGGTTGAAATTGGCCATAAAGACCAGATGAAAGTTCTGGAAGACTATATCAAACACACTCCAAAAGATTTTCAGTATTAAAAAAAACGGTCCGCAAATCTGCGGACCGTTTCTCTCTTTTATTTTAATGTGATTATTTCACCATCATTTTGGTAACAGCAACTCCTTTGTCGGATTTCAGCTGAATTAAATACATTCCTGATTTCAATCCGCTGATGGAAATAGCTTCATCACCGTTATCTTTCGTTACTTTCACTGTTTTTACCAAAGCGCCGGTTAAGTCATAAATGGCCACTGTTCCGTTTTTCGCGTTGGTATATCTCAGGTTTGCGGTTCCGTTCGTCACCGGATTCTGAGTCAGGGTTAAAGAAACTTCATTTTTAACAGATCCGGTTTCATCCGTTGCCAAAGCAGAGGCATTTCCGAAAATCCTGAAACCTCCCGGCTCAATGGTAATCGGCGCCGTGGTACTTGAAACAGAAACTGAAGTATTGTCCATTAAATTCACCCAACTTCCGGTATAAGGAAAATCCGGAACGATGTTTTGCGGCGTTAAAGTAAAGTTGGCAAGAATCACCACATTTTTCAGCGCACTGGCTGCAGCGTTATTCCAGATATAAATCCGCGGCATCAGATTACCGGATTCTACCGTGAAAGTTTTTGTATTGAAAACTTCGTTGGCAAGTCTGAGTTCCAAAATTTTCGCCCAGGTATCGTAAACCGATTTTCTGGCGGCATCAGTATCATAACCTAATCCGAATGCTGTAGGTTTCGGGCTTAGTTTACAGTCGCCGGGAATCGCATCGCTTTCAGTGTTTACGGTAACACCGTCTTCACAGGTATAGATGCTTTTATCAAAACCTAATTCCGCGAACTGCCAAATCATTTTGGGTCCTGGAACATTTAAGAATACGGCCCCATAAGCCTTTTGTCTCTGAAGTGCATTGTTAAGGTCTCTCGTGCTGTAACCCGCGGTAGAAGCACCGAAATTGATGTTTTTGTACATGATTCTTTCTTCATCATGACTTTCGCCATAACTCATCGCTCTTCTCTCGGAGAAACCGTGGGCTTCAAAATCTACCCTGCTGAAATTGCTGCTTGCGGCAAATCCCATGGTATTCTGGTTATAAGCGTTCGTATGTTTATCCCACATCATCACTCCTTTTCCCTCTGCTGTGCGGTAATTTGCCCATTGCGCTTCTTCAGAATCCGTTCCTAAATGTTCAAAAATAATATAGGAAGTAGGATCATAGCTCCACTGTTTGTCAGCATATCCTCTTAAAATATTCACCCTGTCCTGTTGGTAAGCGTTGGTACACGCATCATCACCTGCAGTACAGTTTTGCGTAAATCCTTTCGTTAAATCCCAACGGAATCCGTCAACTTTGTATTCTTTAATCCAATGTTCAATAACACGGTCTACATAATATTTGGTTTCAGCTTTTGAGTGGTTAAAGTCATTAAATACGCTGTAAGAATGTTTTGCTACCTGGTTGAAATAAGGATTATCCGCAGCAGGATCACCAAAACCGTCGCCATCAGGATCTACCATCCACATTCTTTCGATAGGGCTACGTCCGGTCGCATGATTCAATGCAATATCAAGAATAACTGCGATACCGTTCTGGTGGCATAGATCGATAAATTCTTTAAATTTTTCCGGAGTTCCGTACGCTTTGTCAAGGGCATAATGGAAACCGGTATTATAACCCCAGGAATTGTTCCCGTCGAATTCCATCACCGGCATCAGTTCCACTGCGTTAATTTTCAGGGATTTTAAATATGGAATTTTATCAATGAGAGACTGCCATGTTTTCTGAGTAGTGAAATCCCTTACCAGAAGTTCATATACAATTAAATTCTCTTTTGCAGGTTTATTGAAATTGTTTACTACCCACGGATAAGCCGGTTTTGCAGTTTGAATTACAGAAACTTCAAAACTCTGTCCGGCAGGATAAGCCGGTAAATCAGGATAAACCATCGCGTTCTGATTGATATACGGATCATCGTAAGGCGAAAGCACCAAAGGCGAAAAAGGATCAGCTACTTTAATTCCATCAGCAGTTCTGTACTGGAAAGTATAAATCTGCTGCGGTGTAAGACCGGTAATTTCAATCCAGTAAAGATTAGGATTGGTCGTATCTCTTTTCATGAGATAATTCGCACTCACCGTCCAGTTATTGAAACTTCCGATGACGTGGACATAAGCTTTGCCGGGAGCATAAAGCGCAAGACCAACTTTGGTTGGGTCTGCAGGATCATAACTTATTCCTTGTTTCATATAAGCGGGAATTGGTGCCGTTTGAACCGGAAGCGCCAGCGAAACTGTAAAAGTTTTCACAACAGAACTCGCATCAGCTGGATTGGTAGCGGTAACTTCCATCGTTGCATCCTGGGTAACAGTGTACGGAAAATTCAGTGTGGTAGATGGCGCAGCGCTGGTATAAACCACAGCACCATTAGCTTTTACCTGGTAATTCGCAGCCAGAGAAGAAGTTCCGGTGATATTAATCACGGTACCGGAATTTACAACATTGGTACTTCCCGGTTGCGGATTGGTAAGGTTAAACTGAAACTTTCCTACATTCAGCACGATATCCTGGGACTGAACCGAACCATCTACCGTTTTTACCAGAAAACCGATTTTTGAAAGTGGATTGGTACGGTTTCCATAAAAAGATTTCACGGTATTCATCGTGAAAGTATAAGTTCCTGTTGTTCCAGAACTCGAAACATACGTGAGTTTATTGGCAGGATTAGAGGACGACCAGGTTCCGTTCGTCGGCGCATCAGCATTTACATTGTTCGAATCGTAAGACCACGCCCATAAGTAAAGCGCATGCGAAGTTCCTACGCCGAAATTGGCTTCATTTACAGTAAAAGTTACGGTAATCGCATCGGTTTCATCAAAAGTTGCCGGATTTACCGAATACGAAACAACTTGCTGTGCGACAGCAAAATACGGTAAAAGTAGGGCTAAAATGAGGGTGTAAAAATATTTCATTGGATAAAATTTAAGAATGTAAAAATAGTGAAAGTTATGACAAAACCAGCATTTAAACATTAATATTCCAAAGCCGTTTAATACTGCTTTTCATCATCTAAATAATTACTTACGCTGCTGCACTTACTGGCTGCCGTGCATCTTTCTGTAATCGATAAGATTCTTGGTTTCAGCGATTTTAGCAGGATTCTCCAGAACAAAATTTTTACCCGCCAACAGTTCGGTAAGCAAAGTGCGCATCTGTTCGGCAGCGACCTCGGGAAGGTGCGATTTTTTCGCAGCTTCAATCACCTGCTGTTTACCGTTTTGCTGAACTTTTGCGAGATCATCTTTGCTGAAAAGATTAAAGAACTGCTCTTCAATATTGTAATATTTGTAATCGGTTTCGGTGGAAATAATCTCTGGTGCAGGAAAATCCACAAGTTTCACGGTACGGTTCTGTTCATCGATCTGCCATTTGAATTTCTCGAAATCGTAACCCACCAGAACTTTAGCCTGAATAATGACCAGCGCTTTCTTTTTCGACGGTATAAAGTTGAAAATCTTCGAACTTTCTTCGTAATTGTAAATTTCATTGAAATGTCCCTCCGCAGAAACGATTTTGAAAACCTTGCGCATGCTTTCGGCAACCGTATGCGAACTTTCTTTTACTACAGCGGGATCGGCAGTTAATTTTTTAGAAGCCAGAAAAGCGATCACACCGCCAAGAATCAATCCGAGAACCAACATCAGCAAAGTCATCACTGAATTTACCGATTCGGCCTGCGTTAACTGATAAAGAAAAAAACCTAGAAAAATCAGCAGTAAAATCCCGACTGACCAAAGTATAATTCTGAATTTATTTGAAGCCATGCTGTGCGTTTTATTGTAAAGTTAGTAAATACATACTTTTAAACATCAAAAGCAGTGCTACATTTGCCTGGGAAAGCTTATTTTTTTCCAGAGACAGGAGGGGGCAAAATCAGTTCCTCCAGTTTCCCCTTCACTTCAAGTTTTTTGTAATAGTAATTACGCGCCATCATTTTAAGCATCAAATCTTTATCCACGAGATTCCAGAATTGTTCTTCGTGAACTTTTTTGGGTTTACGGATTTCATGAAAAGTGGTTTTCCAACTGTCAGGATTGTGGTCAAATTCGATGATTCCGCAGTGTTCAGGAATCAAATTTGCATCAATCATTCCCATGGGCAAAAGGAAACTGAAGTGGTTGCAGATATAATCTCCACAAGAAATTTTATCGTGTTTCAGGAACTTTTCCTTTGTCTTGGCATTCTTGTAATGTTTTTTGAAATCATTTTTGAAATCGGCTTTCGAGAATTTAATTTCAAACTCATGACTGAAACCTTCGGAACTTACGACCATAATATCCGCTTCCCAATCGGAATGAAAATGATTGGTCAGCACCAAATCTTTCTCGAAATCATAAAATTGGGAAATGAAATTATAAGTAAGCTCTTCTATTTTAATCATCAAATTAAAGAATTAAGACACCAAAAGGCTGCACCCGCGAATATCCGAATGATCGATCCTTCCCAAAACCTGAAATTTGTCATTGCGAAGAAACGAAGTTGATGAAGCCATCTCAAAATCGTTTATTATTTTGCCTAAATCCTGGGTCGCAATAAAACTGCAGGAATGGATATTCGCCAGATCGATGATATTGATAGCGCCGGTTCGGCCGTCTTCAAGGTAAGAAAACGGATCTTCGGTGTTGCGGATTAAAATGCGCATCCATTTCGGACTTTCGTAAATATTTTTTCCCAGCGAATAAGCCTGCGACAATAATTCCGTCATCGAATACTCAGAATAAATGTTTTCGGTTCCGAAACCGTTCTGCAAAATCCGGAGCAGTTCGTCTTTCGTCATTTCCTCTTTACGGCCTTTCATTCCGCCCGTTTCAATAACGGTTAAATTCTCCGAGTTTATATGTTTAAGGAATTCCGCATCACAAAAATCCAGATAATCGAGCAACGCGAAAGAAACACCGAACAGAATAACTTTCTTGTTCTCGGCTGAAAGCTGCTTCAGCAAATCAAAAAGTTCCTGATGATTATACAGAAAGTAGCCGTTTTCCGGTTTAGCCGATTTCTTCATGAGAAAATCGACCATATAAATTAAGGAAGAATGCGGATTTTCAGAATAATTGGGCAGTAAACCCACGAAAATATAGTCTTCCGGTTTACCGATAAACTGTGCGAAACTTTGGTAAATACTTTGTTCGTAAAGTCCAAAATCAGCAATAAAATGCCTGGAACGCGTCATTTGAGTCGTCCCGGAACTTTGAAAATAGTTTTCAGTGTTTGAATTTTTATCTAAAACCAAATGATTTTTGAACATCTCAATCGGCAGAAACGGAATTTTTTCCACAGCATCAATTTCAGCTGGACTAATGTTCAGATAACCAACAAATTTCCGGTAAACCTCCACGTTTTCATATTGATAACGGAAAGTTTCCAGACATTTTTTCTCAAAATCAGCTTCGGTTTGTATGTTGAAAATGTTTTGCATTATTTTTAACCACTAAGTGCACTAAGAACCTCACAAAGAACACAAATGGACTATAACTTTCCGTTGATTACCCGTTTGATTCCATTTTTAAATAATATAGTATTGAAATTAATAAGAAGACCCAATTTGCATTGACTTAATTTAAGATAAGTGAGAACCTGCGCTAAGTGAATATCATTTAGCGCTTCAACAGATTTTATTTCGATCACCAACTTGCGTTCTACCATAATATCGATTCTGTAACCAACATCTAACTTGACTTCGTCGTATATAAGCGGCATCACTTTTTGTTTTTCTATTAAAAGCCCTGATTTACACAGCTCATAATAGAGACATTCTTCGTACGCAGATTCCAAAAGCCCAGGACCAAGGCTGCGGTGCACCCTTAAGCCTGCATCAAAAATCAGCTTTGAAATTTCATTCTCGTTCATGCCTAATCCTAGTGTTCTTTGTGTAAATCCTTGTGAGCTTTGTGGTTTTCATGAGCAAAAGAAAGTAGTTCAAAATTCTGCCCGTTAAAAACACCATAAGTAAAATACGAAATCCAGTCACCGAGGTTGATGTATTTTGCCGTATTTTTATCAGAGTTTAAATCCAGTATCATCGGTAAATGCCGGTGACCGTAGATGAAATAATCAATTTTTTCGGTTCTCAGTTTTTCTTTGGAGTAGATGATGAGAAACTCCTTGTCTTCCCCCATAAATTGCTTGTCTTCTTCCCCGGAAATCATTTTGTTTTTGGTAGAAAAATAAATCGCCACCTTCATCGCGATATCCGGATGAAGCCATTTGAATCCCCACTGCGCAAAAGGATTTGTGAACAGTTTCTTCATTCTCTTGTAGCCTTTATCTCCCGGACCCAACCCGTCACCATGAGCAAGCAGGAAATTTTTTCCGTTAATCTCGAAGTACTGTTTATCAAAAAAAACTTTGCAGCCAATTTCTTCCTCGAAATAATTTTTCATCCAAAGATCGTGGTTTCCAACAAACATATAAAGTTCAATCCCTGAATCTTTGAGTTCAGCCAGTTTGCCCAAAACCCGCACATAGCCTTTCGGGATTACGTGATTCCACTCGTGCCAGAAATCGAATAGATCGCCCATGAGAAAAAGAACCTGCGCGTCGGCTTTAATTTCATCGAGCCAGCGGATGAATTTTTCTTCCCTGATCTTGCTTTCTTTGGCTGTTGGCGCGCCAAAATGCTGATCAGATGCGAAATAAACTTTTTTATCGGGCTGTAAACTGATTTTCATACTTTTGATAATAGATCGAAATTTACCTTTTTAAGCTTGGTCTTCTGCAAACCATTCTCCATAGGAGTTTTCGGTTTCGTGAAGTTTGAGGTAAGCCAAAGTGACATCGCCCGAAAGTTTGTTCTTAATTTTTTCTGCAATATCGTAGAGCATATTCTCGCAGGTCGGCTGGTAGTCGCAGAAAATCACTTTATGGCCTTTCTGTCGCAGATCTGAGCCCAGTTCTTGGTGAGGAGAAGTACCGTTCACCAAAACTGCGTGATCCCAAACATCGATGATTTCAGATTTTACAATCTTCTTGATGTCGCCAAAATCCACAACCATTCCGTTTTTAGGATTTTCCAGATCGTTGATCGGCGTTCCTTTGACAGTAACAAAAAGCTTATAGGAATGTCCGTGCATATTTTTGCATTTACCATCGTAATTGTAAAGGACATGTGCGGTTTCGAAGGTGAAAATTTTGGTAATTCTAATCATTTTGCAAAGATAAGATTTTGAGGTGATAATGTGATGATTTAGAATTTGATGATTTGTACAGGCAAGATTAAAGTCTAAAAAATCCTCCCACAAAAATGCGGGAGGATGAATTAACAATTACAAATTAAACGATAGTATCTTAATGGAACTGTGCTGTTTCGGTAGAATCTTTCATCGCAACTACAGAAGAATTTCCTGCTGTAATCACGGTTTGCAGTGCATCGAAATAGGAAGTTCCCACAAAATTCTGGTGTTTAACCGCACGGAAACCTTCTTTCTGCAAAGCGAATTCTCTTTCCTGAAGTTCGCTGTAACCGGCCATTCCGTGCTTTTTGTAAGCCAGAGCAAGTTCGAACATCGAAGTATTTAAAGCATGGAATCCTGCAAGCGTGATAAATTGGAATTTGTATCCCATTTTTGCCAATTCTTCACGGAACGTTTCCATTTCCGGAACGGTAAGTTTTGCAGCCCAGTTGAACGATGGTGAGCAGTTATATGCCAACATTTTTCCAGGGAATTTGGCGTGGATTCCTTCTGCAAATTTTCTTGCGTAGTCCAAATCCGGATTACTGGTTTCCATCCAGATCAGATCCGCATAAGGTGCGTAAGAAAGACCTCTGTCAATACCCTGCTCTACACCGTTTTTCACTTCAAAAAAACCTTCCGTCGTTCTTTTCCCGGTTACAAATTTCTGGTCGCGTTCATCGATATCCGATGTCAGCAAATCAGCCGCATCAGCATCAGTACGGGCAACAACAACCGTCGGAACTCCGCAAACATCTGCGGCCAAACGCGCAGCAATAAGCTTGTTGACAGCTTCCTGCGTTGGCACAAGAACTTTTCCGCCTAAATGCCCACACTTTTTAGCTGAAGACAACTGGTCTTCAAAATGAACTCCTGCCGCACCGGCTTCAATCATTTGCTTCATCAGTTCGTAAGCATTTAAATTTCCCCCGAAACCGGCTTCAGCATCCGCAACAATCGGAACAAGATATTCTTTCCGGTCGGCTTCTGCCACACCATTTACCGACTGAATCTGATCTGCTCTCAACAGCGCATTATTAATTCTTTTCACCACACTTGGGACGGAATTCGCGGGATAAAGACTTTGGTCAGGATACATTTCTCCGGAAAGGTTCGCGTCTGCGGCCACCTGCCAACCGGAAAGATAAATGGCTTCCAAGCCGGCATCCACTTCCTGAACGGCCTGATTTCCTGTTAGCGCGCCCAATCCGGCTACAAAATCCTGATTGTTGAGTTTCTCCCATAATTTTTCAGACATCATTTTTGCGATGGTGTAATCGAGTTGGTAAGAACCTCTCAGTTTTAAAACTTCTTCTGCGGAATATGGTCTTTCAACACCTTTCCATCTTGGGTTTTCGAGCCAGTCCTGTTCAAGCTGGCGAATTTGTTCCTGGTTTTTCATTGTATTTTGGATTTGATTATTATTGGATTTAAATAAAATTATAAGCTTTTAAGGTTAAAAATTCTTCAAAATCGTCATTAAGGACCAGATCATCGAAAATCTCGGTGGCTAAAGCGAATTTTCCGTTTTTGTAACGCTCTTCACCCACATAATTCTTAATATTTTGAAGTTCTTCTTCCTGCCATTTCAACACCATGTCTTTGGTTAACGTTCTGCCGTCATCAAGTTTTGCCTCATTTTTCAGCCACTGCCAAACCTGAGTACGCGAAATTTCTGCGGTCGCGGCATCTTCCATTAGGTTGTAAAGTGCCGCTGCACCCACACCCATCAGCCAGGATTCAATATAAAGAATTCCGACATTGATGTTTTTTCTTACGCCATTTTCAGTGATTGTCCCTTTTGGAATTTCGAGCAAGTCGCTTTCTGAAATCTGGTATTCTTCGAATTTTTTGTGAATCTGGTTTTTTTCAGGCATCAGGTCATCGAAGATTTTCTTCGCAACAGGAACCAGTCCCGGATGCGCAACCCAAGTTCCATCATGCCCATTTCTCACCTCTCTTTCCTTGTCTGCACGAACTTTCGCATAGGCTATCTCATTCTGCTCTTCATTATTTTTTACGGGAATCTGTGCTGCCATTCCACCCATCGCGTGAACATTTCTTTTGTGGCAAATCTGAATTACCCGTTTCGAATAAGAACTCATAAAAGGTGAAGTCATGGTCACCTGATCTCTGTCGGGAACGAGAAATTCGGGCAGATTTCTGAATTTTTTGATGTAGGAAAAAATATAATCCCAGCGTCCGCAATTGAGCCCGGAACTGTGCTCTTTAAGTTCATATAGGATCTCGTCGAGCTGAAAAGCCGCGGTAACGGTTTCAATAAGAACGGTTGCCTTAATGGTTCCCTGTGGAATCTTGAGGTAATCCTGAGAAAATTTAAAAACTTCATTCCACCATCGGGCTTCTTTGTAATGTTCCAGTTTTGGAAGATAAAAATAAGGTCCGCTACCGTTTTCAATCAGTTTCTTGGCATTTCTGAAAAAGTAGATTCCAAAATCAATTAAAGAACCCGAAGCTTTTTCTCCGTCAATTTCTATATTTTTTTCTTCAAGATGCAGACCTCTTGGACGAACCAACAGAACTGCAGTGTGGTCATTGAGTTGGTAGACTTTGCCGGCTTCATTTTCAAAACTGATGGAGCGGTTTACAGCATCAGAAAGATTTATCTGTCCTTCCATGCAGTTTTCCCAGGTCGGCGAATTGCTGTCCTCAAAATCTGCCATGAATGTTGAAGCGCCTGAATTTAGGGCATTGATGATCATTTTACGTTCCACCGGACCGGTAATTTCCACTCTTCTGTCGAGCAAATCTTCAGGAAGCGCGCTGCATACCCAATCCGTTTCTCTTATTTCTTTGGTTTCAGGTAAAAAAACGGGAAGCTGATGATGATCGAACTCCACCTGTTTCATTGTTCTGGCAGCAAGGAGCTTTTTTCTTTCTTCATTGAATCTTACTTGAAGTTCATAAAGAAACTCAATCATTTCCGAAGTGAAAATATCGTGATGAGGTCTGTCTGCCAGAATTTTAAATGTTGTTGCCGTCTCCATATCAATTAATATTTTGTGATTTTGATTCAACAAATCTAAATAAAATTTTTCACCTACAGCGAACGTTCGCTATTTTTTAAAATAAATAATTATGCGAACAACAGTTCTTTTTTAATTAACTTTGTATCCATCGTATTTCTAAAACTATTTAGAAAGATTATAAATTTAAAACGCAACCATGACGCACGACGGCGAATTCATAAAAACCGTTTTTGGACTGAAAATGAAACAGTTCCGGCAGAAAAGAAACATTTCTTTGCAGGAACTTTCAAATCAAACCGGATTATCAAAATCGTATCTCAATGAGATCGAAAACGGAAAAAAATATCCGAAACACGACAAAATTGCCCAGCTTGCCACCGCACTGAACTGCAGCTATAACGATTTGGTATCCACAAAACTGGATAAAAGCCTGTCACCGATTGTGGAAATCATACAGTCGGATTTTTTCAAGGAAATCCCGCTGGATCTTTTCGGAATCAACAAAAACAACCTCATCAGCATCATCAGCGACGCACCGAAAAAAGTGACGGCTTTCGTAAACACACTCATCGAAATTTCCAAGAACTATAACCTGAGCAAAGAGCGGTTTTACTTTGCGGTAGTGAGAAGTTTTCAGGAACTTTATGATAATTATTTTCCTGAAATCGAGGAAAAAGCCGTTGCCTATTCTATCGAAAATCAAATTCCACATAAACCAAACTCCAGTGATCTGGAAAAAATTCTGACGGAAAAACTTCAATATGAAATCAGAAATCTGGATTTTGAAAAATATGGCGCAACCGGAAAACTCCGGTCTCTTTTTATCCCTGAAAAGAAACTGCTGTTACTGAATGAACTCTTAGACGAAGACCAGAAAACCTTCATTTTTGCCAAAGAAATCGGCTACAACGTCTTAAATCTCAACCCCAGACCCAACACGTATTCCTGGCTTGATTTTACCAGTTTCGAGGAACTGCTCAGCAATTATTACGCATCGTATTTCGCAGGCTGTCTGCTGATACACAAAGGAATTTTAACGGAAAAAATTTCATCTTTTTTTAAATCCCATGAATGGGAACCACAGAATTTTGAGAATCTTATCGAGGAATTTACAAATTCTCCGGAAACTTTTTATTACCGGATGACCAACATTCTGCCTCAGGAGCACGGAATTAAAGATCTTTTCTATCTGTGTTTTACGAAGAAGAAAAATTCAGATAAGCTTGAAATTTTAAAGGAACTTCACCTGAACCAGCAGCAGGCACCACATGCCAACGCGACCAACGAACATTACTGCAGAAGATGGATTGCCGTGAAAAACCTGATGAATCTGAAAGAAAACGAAACCGTAACCGATGCTCAGATTTCCCATTATAAAGACAGCGGACTTACTTATCTGGTCCTGTCAACGTCGCAGAAAAATCCGTTCTCTGATGGAACAAACAGGAGTTACTGCCTCGGAATTTTACTGAATTCAAACTCTTTAAAGAAGATAAATTTTGCGAAAAGCGACCGGATTAAAACTGTGAATGTAGGCGTAACCTGCGAATTCTGCAGCATCCCGAACTGCGAAGTTAGGCAGGCACCGCCGCTCCGTCTGGAAAAAGAAATTTTTAATGAAAAGATGAAGAAAGCCATCCAGATGATTAAAAAAGAGGTGATGTAGATGGTGGTAAAGTAAAATTTGTAACTTTAAAATACCTAAACAATACATGTGATTTTAAATTTACTTTTCCCCAACCGCTGTCTGGAATGTAGCCGAATCATTGGTTCCGGTGAATTGGTTTGTGGGATCTGCATCGGTCAGGTTCTTTTTACCCATCACGATTTTTCCCGGGAAAACCTTCTAAAAGAGCGCTGCTCCTTACTTTTTCCTGTGGAGAATGCATTTGCACTGATGCAGTTTGAGGAAGAAAGTGTAAGCCGCAAAATTGTTCACCAACTTAAATACGGAAGTCGCGAAAAGACAGGAAAAATATTGGCGGAATGGACTGCGGAAAGAATAAAATTTCCCGAGGACAAACCTGATCTCATGGTTTCCGTGCCGTTACATCCGAAAAAACTGAAGGAAAGAGGTTACAACCAGCTTCATCTTTTTACCGAAACTCTCTCAAAAAAACTGGATATTCCTTTTGACCATCAGGTAATCAAAAGAAATTTTTACCGCAAAGCCCAGGCTCAGAAAGACAAATCGCATCGTGCAGAAACCGAAAATCTTTTTTCACTTACACAGGAAATTTCAGACAGTCATGTGTTACTGATCGATGATGTTTTCACCACAGGAAATACGATGAGTTCTGTTGCGTGGGAAATCCTGAAAGCAGGAAACAATAAAGTTTCGGTTCTCGTAATGGCGGTGGACTAAATCCGAGTTGAATTAAATATTATCGCTGGAGTTTTTCGCCATAACTTAAATCGCCGGCATCGCCAAGGCCTGGAGTGATATAACCTTTAGAAGTCAGCTGCTCATCAATAACTCCCACCCAGATATGTGCATCGGGATATTCATTTTTGATGGTTTCTACGCCCTGTTTCGAAGCAATGGCTGCCACGATATGAAGTTGAGAAGGTTTTCCGTGATTCAATAAATCTTTAATCGCTTCAATTAGACTTGCTCCTGTAGCCAACATCGGATCGGCAACAATTAATGGTCTTCCGTCCACATTCGGACAGGTTAAATAATCCTGTTTGATAGAGAAATAATCGTTGGCATCGTGTTTTCGGTAAGCGGCAACGAAACCGCAGTCTGCTTTATCAAGATAATTCAGAATTCCCTGGAACAGCGGTACACCAGCTCTTAAAATTGTGGTAATTACGGGCTGCACCGCAACTTCTTTTACTTTGAGTTTATCCAGAGGCGTGGTAATTTCTATTTCTTTCTGCTCCAGACTTTTGCTGATTTCAAAAGCTGCAATTTCGCCAATGCGCTCCATATTTCTACGGAATCTCATTCGGTCATTTTGCACTTCAACATTTCGGAGTTCATTGATCCAGGTATTTACAAGGGAGAATTGATCGGATAAAACAGTAACCATAGTGCTAATTTATGCTGTAAAGTTCGGGAAAATTTAATGTATTAAAAAGCCTTTCAGAATTTTTCTGAAAGGCCTAAGTTTTTTTTTACTTTTGACGGAAATAGATTTCAATAGGAACACCCGTAAAACCAAACTCTTTTCTAAGTTGATTTTCGGTAAACCTCTTATAACTTTCTTTTACGTACTGTGGTAAATTACAGAAAAATACAAACTGTGGACTTGGCGTAGGAAGCTGTACACAGTATTTAATCTTCACGTACTTTCCTTTAATCGCCGGTGGCGGCGTATGTTCGAAAATCGGAAGCATCACTTCGTTAAGTTTTGAAGTTTTAATTTTCTTCGCGCGGTTTTCGTAAACTTCCATGGCTACTTCCACGGCTTTCAGGATGCGCTGTTTGGTAAGTGCAGAAATAAATAAAATCGGAATATCGGTAAACTGACCGATTCTTTCCTTAATCTGGTTTTCGAAATCGCGGGTACTGTTGGTGCTTTTATCTTCCACCAAATCCCATTTATTCACTAGAATTACGATTCCTTTTCTGTTTTTCTGAGCCAATCCGAAGATATTCATATCCTGAGATTCCCATCCTAAAGTAGCATCCACCATGATGATCACCACATCTGAATATTCGATAGAACGGATAGACCGCATCACGGAATAAAATTCCAGATCTTCTTTCACTTTGGCTTTACGGCGCATTCCCGCGGTGTCTACAAGGACAAACTCATGTCCGAATTTGTTATATAAAGTTTCGATAGAATCTCTTGTCGTTCCTGCGATGTCGGTCACGATATTTCTTTCAACATCCAACAAAGCGTTAGTCAAGGTTGATTTTCCCACGTTCGGTCTTCCCGCAATGGTAATTTTTGGCAAACCTTCGAAAGGATCTTTGTATTCGGTTGTTGGAAATTCTTTAACAATATCATCCAACAACTCGCCGGTTCCGGAACCTGTGGCAGAAGATAAAGTATAGTATTTTTCGATTCCTAACTGATAAAATTCGGTAGCCGCAAGTTCTTCAGTGGCAGAATCTACTTTGTTTACCGTTACATACACCGGCTTGTTGGAGCGGCGCAGCATTTCGAAAATCTCCTGATCTGTGTCCGTTAAACCTTCTTCTACATTCAGCATGAAAATTATGGAAGTAGCTTCATCAACAGCCAGCTGAACCTGTTTGGAGATTTCTTCCTGAAAGATATCTTCGTTATTTACTTCGTAACCACCGGTATCAATCACGGTGAATTCTACTCCGTTCCAGTCAGATTTACCGTAATGGCGGTCTCTGGTAACTCCGGAAGTAGAATCTACGATAGCTTCTCTTCTTTCTAAAAATCGGTTAAAAAGGGTTGATTTTCCTACGTTGGGGCGCCCAACGATCGCAACGATATTGCTCATTAAATTTTGTTTAATAATGTAATTATTAATGGGTTACTCGAACTTTTCGAGCCCAAAAATTTTTGCAAAGATAGTTTTTTTAAATTTAGGATTACAGAAGGAATCTACTAAAACTTGATAGCCCCGATGGAAACGGTATCCTTTTTTGGTGATAGAGCGGAAGCGAAATCACCAAAAAAGATAAAGTGGACAGTGGGTGAAGACATGAAGAGAGAACTAAACCTTGTTGCTCCCCATAAAAAAAAGCCATTTCACTGAGAAAATGGCTTTTTATGTTTAATGAATTTCTGAACTAAACTCTCTCGATTTCTGCGCCGAGTGCTTTCAGTCTTCCGTCGATATTTTCGTACCCACGGTCGATCTGCTCGATGTTGTGGATGGTTGAATTTCCTTCTGCAGAAAGTGCTGCGATCAGCAGGGCGTTGCCGGCTCTGATATCAGGGGAAATCATCGTTGTGCCCCGAAGTGGAGATTCGTGATTTAAACCTACCACCGTTGCCCTGTGCGGATCACACAGAATAATCTGCGCGCCCATATCGATGAGTTTATCAACAAAGAAGAGGCGGGATTCAAACATTTTCTGGTGAACCAGAACGGTTCCTTTTGCCTGTGTAGCTACAACCAGAATGATGGAAAGCAAATCAGGTGTAAAGCCCGGCCACGGAGCATCGGAAACAGTTAAAATAGAACCATCGATAAATTTCTGTATTTTGTAATTTTCCTGTGCCGGGATAAAGATATCGTCGCCACGTTTCTCCAGCTGTATTCCCAATTTCCTGAAGGTATTCGGAATTACGCCGAGTTCATCCCAGTGTACATTTTTAATGGTGATTTCAGATTTTGTCATTGCGGCAAGACCTATCCAGGAACCGATTTCAACCATATCAGGCAGCATGGTGTGTTCTGTTCCGTGAAGCGTATCAACTCCCTCAATGATGAGTAAATTTGAACCAATTCCAGAGATATTGGCGCCCATTCTGTTAAGCATTTTGCAGAGCTGTTGCAGATAAGGTTCGCAGGCAGCATTGTAAATACTGGTTTTTCCTTTGGCTAAAACGGCCGCCATCACAACATTGGCTGTTCCGGTAACTGAAGCTTCTTCCAAGAGGATAAATTTCCCGTGAAGTTCTTTAGCTTTTAAGGAGTACAGATATTCTTTTTCATCGTAATGAAATTCCGCACCCAGTTCCACAAATCCCTGGAAATGCGTATCAAGACGTCTTCTTCCGATTTTATCACCGCCCGGAGTCGGCATATAAGCTTCGCCAAATCTTGCTAACATGGGGCCGAGAAGCATAATGGAACCTCGGAGTTTGGAACCATCTTTCTTAAAATCATTTGATTTAATATAATCAAAATTTACAGCATCTGATTTAAAAGTGTAATCACCATGAGCGTTTTTCGTAATCTTTACGCCAAAATCGCCCAAGATTTCAATCAGCCTGTTTACATCATGGATATCGGGAATATTCTTTACCCTTACTTCTTCGTCGGTAAGCAAAACCGCACATAAAATCTGAAGCGCTTCATTTTTCGCTCCCTGTGGAGTGATTTCACCATGCAACCTTTTTCCGCCTTTTATTTTAAATGATCCGCTCATCTTTTACTTCCGGTTTTTATTGTTATGAAAATTTCTTCTTTTGTTCTGGCTGTTCTGTGCCTGGTTTTGGTTGGTTCTCCCGTTATTTTTGTTGGTTCTTCCGCTTGCGTAGTAAATCTTGCTTTTCTCCAGCGAGTCTAGACCGGTAAGATCAAGACGGTTTTCTGATAGATCCTTCAGATGCCTAAAAATTACTTCATCCTGCACATGTTCTTTATTATAAACATTGTAAGATTTTTTCATATTGTTTGCAATGACCTGAATGAGGGCGTCTTTTTCGTCGCCTGCTTCCAGTTCAATGGCTTTTTCGATCAGCTGAAGAATACTTTTGCCGTAAAATTTAAAATCTCCCTGAAGTTTGGGATATTCCATTTTCTTGGGTTTTTCATTCAGTTCTTCCACCGTAGGGAAAGGATAAGGAGAATCTACATCCAGATCGTAATTGGAAAGAATAAAAAGATGGTCCCAAAGTTTATGTTTATAATTCTCTTCGTCGCGAAGTTGGGGATTTCTCTGCCCCATAAAATCTACTATTGCTACTGCCATTTCGTTCCGCTCTTCTTTTGTAGCCAGTTCTTTGCAGCGCTCAACAAGCTGCTGTATAATTCTTCCGTATTCGGGCATGTGCAGCTGTGGTCTGTTGGTATTGTATTCCATGGGTGCAAATATAAGAATTAGTTTATGTTTTTTGCTGACGGGGCAGCGTAATTTTAGACCTTTTTCAAGCCTGAATTTTCAAGGAGAATCAACACTTCTGCGATGTTATTTTTCGATAAACCGGCCCTGTTCTTCTGCCGTTGGCAAAGCACATTGCTGAACTGAAAAACGCTTTCTGTTGGCGGCAACCCGATCATAAAAAAAATCGGTCACCGGCCTGGGCAATGCATTCAGATATCCGAAAAGAACATATTTTCCGCCGAGAATTTTGCCAATCTTAAAAACAGCATGAGATTTTGTTTCATAAAACGCGTTGGGCTTCCAAAGGTATAAAGTGCTGAGCTGCCTGTTCTCCAAATTTCTTTCGTTTAAGAAATTTTGCCCGAACTCCGACTGCAATGCGGAAAAGAGAAACTGCTTCTTCCGGTCGTTTTTGAGAATCCACTGGACCCAATAGTTGCACATGCCGCAGTCGCCATCGTAAAAAACATAGTATTTGGAAGAATCTGTCATTTTTTCGCAGTTTCAGCCGGCAGGTCATTCATAACGCGGATTTCTTTTTCCAACGATTTCAAATACTGGATCACCTCCTGCTTTTGTGCTTCGGTGTATTTGGCTTCCGGATGGGCTAAAATATAAGAATCAAGAGGCATTTCACCTTTTTCAATCATTTCTACGGCTTCAAAAAGTTTATGTGCCTGACGTTTGGGTTCATAAGTCGCAAAGGTAGAGAAATTAAGTTCTTTTCTCCCTTCATCAATATGGTCTTTAAGAAACCACGCAATAGGCTGTACATTGGAATACCATGGATATTTTGATTCGTTGCTGTGACAGTCGTAGCAACCGTTTCTGATGAGTGTCGCAGTGGCTTCCGGCGTGTTTTTAATCTTTAATAAATCCATGCCCGGTGTGGGTGCTGGATTATTTTTATCAATCGGAAAAAACTGAATGAGCACCAGCGCTACTAAGAGAATGACCAGTATTTTTTTCATAGCTTTTTATTTTTATTTAGTGAATTTACTCATTTATTTTCAAACTTTAATGAGAATATAAAAACATCAGAGATTCCTTTTATGAAGAGATTCATTCTAATAGATTTTATAAATCGAAAGTTACTTTTTTAATTGATGAAAACATGGTATCTTTGCACCATAGAAATTTAAAAAAAATATAATATGTCATTAGTAGGAAAAAAATTCCCAAACATCGAGATTGATGCAATGAGTGAAATGGGTGATGATTTAAGAATTAACATCTTTGAAGAGGCTACAAAAAACGAGCAGAAAGTATTACTGTTCTGGTACCCGAAAGACTTTACTTTCGTTTGCCCGACTGAACTTCACGCTTTTCAGGAAGCTTTGGGTGAATTCGAAAAAAGAAACACCAAAGTGATCGGTGCTTCATGTGACACCAACGAAGTACACTTTGCCTGGTTAAATACCGCAAAAGAAAACGGAGGAATCGAAGGCGTAACTTACCCGATCCTTGCAGATACCCACAGACAGCTTGCCAACATCCTGGGAATCGTAGATCAGGATTTCGAATACGATGCAGAAGGAAACGAAATCTTCACAGGTTCTAACGTTACTTACAGAGCAACTTACCTGATCGATGAAACAGGAAAAATCTTCCACGAAGCGGTAAACGATATGCCTCTGGGAAGAAACGTAAAAGAATTCTTAAGACTGATCGATGCTTACACCCACGTTCAGAAACACGGTGAAGTTTGCCCTGCTAACTGGGAAGAAGGTAAAGATGCAATGCAGGCTAACAGAGCTTCAACCGCGGAATACCTTGCAAATCACCAAAACTAATTAAAAAACAGCTGAAATGTACACAGAATTAACAGAAGACGCTTTGCAGCAGATTGTTGCAGATAATGAAAAAGTAGTGGTACAGTACGGTGCAACATGGTGCGGAAACTGCAGAATCATGAAGCCGAAGTTCAAGAAGCTTGCCGCCGAAAACGAAGATATTCCGTTCTATTATGTAGACGCAGAAAAACTTCCGGAAAGTAGAAAACTGGCGAAAGTTGACAATCTGCCGACCTTTGCAATCTTTAGGAACGGAGAACTTGTAAACCAGGTTCAGACCAACCAGGCAGAAAGCCTTATTAATCTTTTTAAAGAATTAAATTAATGAAACTACCTATAATCAGACAGTTTTATCAGACCCAAAGTGCTGAAAACCTCGAAAAAACTTTGGAAGTTTTGGAGGCGTTTACAGAATTCCGCGGAACCACTGAAGAAGACTTAAATGTTGCGGGAGAATTAATTACCAATATTTGCGGAGCGCTCGAAGTTCACAGCAGCGTAAATAACGGAATGACGGAAAGGGATGCACTGAATGGTTTTGCCCAGAAAGTACTGGGTTCCATAGATAAATAAGCAATATGTTATACAGAAAAATGGCGGGAAAATTTCCCGCCATTTTTCTTTTATAGCTGTTAATCGTTACGTTTGCCTTTCCCTTTCTTGAATTTTTTATTGTTCTTGTCAGACTTGTCACTGAATTTTCTGTACTCTTTGGTGTTTTTCCTGTCGTCATCATATCTCCAGTCCTCATTACGGTTGTTATTCCAGTTAGCGTTTCTTTTTTTTACCTGACCGGGCGCATAATCTTTAGCATTTCCACCGTAGATTTTCTTAGCCTGTCCCGGAGGCATATTCCGGTTATTACGCGGATAATATCCTGTATTGTCACCTCTTCTGGTAATGATTCCCGGTCTGCCGTATACATCACCTGTTCTTACAACCCTGCCGTTCTGGTAAACGTTTCCGTTACGATCCCGGTACACATCGCCCTGTCTGTAAACGGTACCGTCCGGAGTTCTGTAAACACCACCGTTGGGATAATTGTTTGGATAATTGTTTCCGTAAACATCATTAGCAGCACCACAGGAGGCTAAAGTAAAAGCAAGCCCTGCCGCTGCTATTATTTTAAATAGATTTTTCATTTTTTATGAGATTTAATTTAAGATAACATCTCAATACTAATGCCAAACTTTAAAATTTATTGTGCACACAGAAAAAATCATGCTAAATTCCTACCACAGAACTCCGTCTTTCGAGGAGAACCACGTCGCGCCATACACCGTTCATCTGCGCCAGACGCTCGCGTCTGCCCACTGTTCTGAATCCAAATCTTTCATGAATAATAATACTAGGCTGATTTTCCGGGAAAATGCTGGCCTGCAGCATCCAGAATTCCTCTTCTTCGCTTGCAAGAATCAATTTCTGTAGCAGCATGGAGCCCAACCCTTTGCCCTGTGCAGCGTTCCGGAGATAAATACTCACTTCTGCCACGCCTTTGTAGCAGTCGCGCGCGCTTATCGGCTGCAGCGCTGCCCAACCCATCACCTCATCATTGGCATCTTCCAGAACGAACCGGCAACTGTTGAAATATTTATCGTCCCAAGCTTCCCACGAAGGCGCATGCTGATCGAACGTGGCATTTCCACCCGCGATTCCTTCCTCAAATATGGCAATGACAGCAGCGCCATCCTCAGGCTGCATGCTTCGTATTTCGTAACTCATCCCTCAATTTTTTTCTCGTGATTAGCGGGAATAAAATTAAATAAAAAACCGGAAATGATGCTCCGGTTTAAAGATATTACGCTACCTGTTGATTGAATTTTATTCAAGTTCCCTCTTAAGGAATCTGGCGGTGAGGCTCTTGCGGGATTTCGCGACTTCCTCCGGTGTTCCTTTGGCGATAATTTCACCGCCTTTGTTACCGCCTTCCATACCGACATCGATAATGTGGTCGGCAAGCTTGATGACATCCAGATTATGCTCAATTATTACAAAAGAGTTTCCTAAGTCCACGAGTTTATTGATGGCTTCCATGAGCACTTTTACATCTTCAAAATGAAGTCCGGTGGTAGGTTCATCCAGGATATAAAGGGTGTTTCCGGTCTGTCTTTTCGCCAGCTCCGTGGCCAGTTTAATCCGCTGTGCTTCCCCGCCCGAAAGCGTGGTCGACTGCTGCCCGAGCGTAATATAACCCAACCCCACATCCTGCAAAGTTTTCACTTTGGCGTAGATCTTCGGCAGCGGCTGGAAGAACTCCGTAGCTTCATCAATCGTCATATCCAGCACATCGGAGATCGATTTACCCTTATAACGCACTTCCAGGGTTTCGCGGTTGAAACGTTTTCCGTTGCAGGTCTCGCAGTGTACATACACATCGGGAAGGAAATTCATTTCAATCACCTTCAGACCTCCGCCTTGGCAGGTCTCGCACCGGCCGCCTTTTACATTAAAGGAGAACCGTCCGGGTTTATAGCCGCGGATCTTCGACTCCGGATGTTCAGCGAAGAGGTTCCTGATGTCAGTAAACATGCCGGTATAGGTAGCGGGGTTCGAGCGTGGCGTTCGCCCGATCGGCGCCTGGTCCACATCCACGATCTTGTCGATATGCTCGATTCCTTCAATCTTTTTATAGGGTAAAGGCTCCTGCACCGCCCTGTAGAAGTGACGGTTAAGGATTGGGTACAGCGTCCCGTTGATGAGGGACGACTTTCCGCTGCCGGAAATACCGGTGACGACCACGAGTTTCCCCAGGGGGATTTCAAGCGTGACGTTTTTCAGGTTATTGCCCGTGGCACCTTTCAGGACAATGGATTTTCCGTTGCCTTCGCGGCGGGTTTCAGGGATTTCAATCTTCCGCTTACCGGTCATATAATCCGCCGTTACGGTATCTGCTTTCAGCAGGTCTTTAGGATTCCCCTGCCAGAGAATTTCTCCGCCAAACTTCCCTGCACGTGGCCCAATATCCAGCACCTCATCGGCTTCCAGAATCATGTCTTTATCGTGTTCAACTACAATTACCGAATTACCGATATCGCGCAGATTTTTAAGCGAATTGATGAGTCTTTCATTATCCCGCTGATGAAGCCCAATTGAAGGTTCATCCAGGATATAAAGCACATTCACCAGTTGGGACCCAATCTGCGTTGCCAGACGGATTCTCTGTGATTCACCGCCGGACAGGGTGCGCGAACTCCTGCTCAGACTCAGGTAATCCAGCCCCACATCGAGGAGGAACTGAAGGCGGGTCTTGATCTCTTTGAGGATCTCGTGGGCAATGACTTTATTCTTTTCACTGAACTTGTCTTCCACTGCTTCAAGCCAGTCTTTCAGATCGAGCAGAGACAGGGCGTTGATTTCGGCGATATTCTTGCCGTCAATCTTGAAACTGAGGCTTGAAGGCTGAAGCCGGGTACCTTTACACTCTGGGCAGACTTCTTCAGTCGTGAAATGTCTTTCGAGAAGAATGGCATCGTAGCTTTCCTTGTCTTCGATCATTTCGTTGATCAGGGGAACCAGACCATCGAAGTTCACTTTTATCTTCTTGGTGATTCCTGCGTACTTGAGGTCTTTACTGAATTCTTTATGGCAGCCGTGGTAGATATAATCCAGGGCTTCGGCAGGAATATCGTTAAAGGGAGTCGCCAGCCCGAGTCCGAAGATCTCGAGGATATTTTTAATCTGGCCAAGAATCCATTTGTTTGATTTAATATCCTCTAATGGAAGCAGACCACCCTGACTGATGGAAAGTTTAGGATTTTCAACAAAGTAATCCGTATTGACTTTTTTTACAGTCCCAAGGCCTTTACAGTAAGGGCAGCTGCCTTTGGGGGAGTTGAATGAGAAGGTATTCGGTTCCGGGAGGGCAAGAGAATGCCCGCTCTCCGAATCCATTAAGTTTTTGGAGAAATATTCGATATCTGTGCTGCCGAGGATCTGAATCCCGATGGTTCCCTCGCCCATCTGCATGGCGGTACGCAGGGATTTTTCCATCCTGTTTTCGGAAGCGTTTTCACCGATGATCCACCGGTCGATCACAATGTCGATATCGTGGGTCTTATAGCGGTCGAGTTTCAGGTCGGCTTCAATATCCACCAGTTCACCGTCGATCCTTGCCTGGCCGTAGCCTTTTTTGGACATCTGGATGAAGAGCTCATGGTAATGACCTTTACGGGAACGTACCACGGGTGCCAGCAGCATTAGTTTCTCGCCGCTGTAATTTTCCTTGATAACCTCAATGATCTGCTCTTCGGAATAGCTGACGAGTTTTTTACCTGAAGTGAGGGAATACGCGTCGGATACCCGGGCAAAAAGCAACCGGAGAAAGTCGTATAATTCGGTCACGGTACCTACCGTGGAGCGCGGGTTTTTGTTGGTGGTTTTCTGCTCTATGGCGATTACAGGAGAGAGACCGTCGATTTTATCGACATCGGGTCTTTCGAGGCCACCGAGGAACTGCCGTGCGTAGGCAGAAAAAGTTTCGATATACCTCCGCTGGCCTTCAGCAAAGATGGTATCAAAGGCAAGGGAAGATTTTCCGCTGCCGGAAAGTCCGGTAATCACCACGAGTTCGTTGCGCGGGATTTTGACGGAAATATTTTTAAGGTTGTGTTCACGGGCACCGTAAACTTCAATATATTCTTTGGAATCTTTCATTTTTAAGCTCCCGGTATCTGGATATTTGGGATTTGCAAAAATACGGAATTTTTAGGGCATACTCAACTGAGACTTAAAATTGTAAATAAAATAAACGCGCAATTTCCCTCCGTATTTTCTAAAGGCGCAGTCTAAAAACCATGCTGAATAATTGGCATGCTCCTAAGCAACGTCATCCTGAAGAACTGTTTCCCATCAACGAGATTAAATATTTCCGTGCACTGCGTGTCTCCACAAAAGAACTCTGCGGCATGAAGGTTCAGCTGATTTAATTTCAAGCTGCTTTGCGGAAGAAATTCCCGATCTGATCAGGCGTGAGCCCCAACTACTCGGATACCTTTTTGCAGTTCTTTCATATTAGCGAGTTGCTGTACATCCAATCCGCCATATATGCTTTTCCATTTATAAAAAGTAAGGCTGACTGATGCCGTGGTCCCGGCAAATCTCATTCACTGCTTCTTCTTGATTTTGTTCAGATAAAACCTTAATGATCTGAACTTCTCACTAAAGCCGTAAATAATACCTCTACCCTTTTATCATAACTTTACAGCCGAAAACACCGCATATAATAATCTATTTAATACAAGAAGAAATAAGGAATTAAATAGCTTATTGTGTAAGGAGTTTTTTTAGAATCAGTAAAATTTATGAGGATTCTTCAACAAAAATTACGGAAATTAGTAATAATAAAGAATTGTAAATCTGCGTAACCACCCATTAGCAGACATTTTACAGAGACAAAAAAAATAAACCAACACACGAAAATAGTAAAAAAATAGTAAAAAAACATGTGTTTTTAATCACATTCAATTACCATAACTTACTGATTATCAGTGTTGGTTTATTCAGTGGAGGATATCGGGATCGAACCGACCACCTTTAGACTGCCAGTCTAACGCTCTAGCCAGATGAGCTAATCCCCCATTTTCTGAAATTTTAGATTATAAATTCTAAATTTTAGATTTGCAATAATACAAATTTTTATCATAAATCGTAAGGGTTAGTGGATTTTTTTATTGGGAAAAGTGGGTTAAGGTTAAGGTTAAGGTTAAGGTTAAGGTTAAGGTTAAGGTTCAGAAAACTTCTTTTCGGCGACGAGAGAAAATACATGTGGCACCTTACTCCCAAACTGAGGAATCCGATATTTCCCTTTCTCAAATTCTTCGTTATGTCGGAAACAGGCATAAGGCGACCAGTTGTACTCGAGGAAGGATTTAATTTCCAGACTGTGGGCAATAAGGCTGGTGAGAACTTCTGAGGTGGCGTAGTTCCACATCACGTAATCCTGCACGAGAGGGGCCGACGGGTCGGCATAGGTACCTTCGTAAGTTTCTATAATGGGTTTTTCGTTGAAATACGAGTATTTGATGTGCGTGAAATCGTCATCATACATCCACACCACGGGATGAAACTCCACGAACCCCAGTTTGCCGCCGGGTTTCAGGAAGTGGGCAATCACTGCCGCCCATTGGTCGAGATCGGGAAGCCATCCGATGGTTCCGTAACTGGTATAAACGATGTCGAATTCGCCTTCCAACAAGTTCGGAAGTTCATATACATCGGAAACAATAAATTCGGTATCGGTACCGCACTGCGTGGCGAGATCTTTGGCAGTTTCAATGGCTTTGTCGGAAAGATCGATGCCCGTGACTTTCGCGCCCAGTCGGGAAAGCGAAATGGAATCCTGCCCGAAATGACACTGAAGATGAAGAATCTTTTTGCCGCGGAGGTCGCCAAGGAGATCCAGTTCAATGGAGTTCAGGGAGCTGCGGCCTTTGAGAAACTCGTCCACGAAGTAGAAATCGGATTTGAGGTGAGGTTCTACTTTGGCGTTCCACGATTTGCGGTTGATTTCGAGGTAGTTCATGGTGAGGTTGTGGTTTAAATTATCATCCCGACGAAGGAGGGATTTTCAAGCTTTTAAAGTTAAGCGATATTTATTTCCAGATTAAAAACAAGCAAAGCATCGAGCTAGCAAATTGTTAAGATTGCGATAAATAGCTAACGAAACACGAAATAGTACAGCAAAACCCACATGGAAATAAAAACCAGCCCGGGATACAGTACCGCGCGAAATTTCATGATATCCCGTTTCCAGAAAAAAAGATAGACCAGATAAGCAATATAAACTACCGTAAGCAACGCAGGAAGAATCAGGTAAACCATCGTAAATTATTTATGGATCGTGAGATAAATATAGGTCTTTCTGCAGAATAATCTGTTGATTTTCCGTAAAATTTATTGATCCTATAAATGCTTCCTGTCCAGATTCGGGGCTGATCACCAGAGTTTAGGCGTTTACTTTACCCCAAGAAAATCAGAAATAGAGCTGGTTTCCTGTTCTCCGGTGAGAAGGTTTTTTATGGTAACATTCCCCGCTTCGATTTCCTGCTCGCCGTAGAACACCAGATTCGGGATTCCTTTCTTTTCGGCATAGGTAAACTGTTTTTTCAGTTTTGCAGCTTCGGGATAAAGTTCAGCTGCGGTACCGTTTCCGCGGAGCTGCGCAATGATTTTTAAAGCCTCAACGGACTCTTTTTCTCCGTAATTGGCAAAAAGATATTTCACCGAACTTTCTGCACTGTCGATAAACATTCGGAGTTCTTCCATCACGAGGTAAATCCTGTCGAGGCCGAAAGAAATTCCGATTCCGGGAATGTTTTTTACACCAAAAACTTCAGTAAGGTTATCATACCTTCCGCCGCCACCGATGGATCCCATGGCCACACCTTTTGCCTTGACTTCGAAGATCGCTCCGGTATAATAGTCGAGACCTCTGGCCAAGGTGATATCGAACTTCAGGTTTTCTGAAGAAATGCCCAAATCCAGACATTTTGTAAGCACGAATTCCAGTTCATTTACGCCGGCAGTTCCTGTTTCAATTCCGGCAAATTTTTCTTTGAGCTGAAGAACATTTTCCAATGCATCTTCATTTTGGCTAAAAAGAAAATCGAGTTTATCAATAGAATCCTGCGAAATATTTTTTTCCAGGAGTTCCTTTACGACGCCATCCTTACCGATTTTATCCAACTTGTCCAAAGCAACGGTAAAGTCGATCAGCTGATCAGAAATTCCCGCATATTCGGCTAATCCCGAAAGTATTTTCCGGTTGTTGAGATGAATGGTTACGGGGATTTTAAGTTCAGAAAATGATTTTAAATAAAGCTGCACAAGCTCTACTTCCTGCCAAAGGCTTTCGCTGCCCACCACATCGGCGTCACACTGGTAAAACTCTCTGAACCGGCCTTTCTGCGGTCGGTCGGCTCTCCAAACCGGCTGAATCTGGTATCTTTTGAAGGGAAAAACCAGCTGCCCGTGATTCATCGCTACAAATCTTGCAAAAGGTACGGTAAGGTCGTAACGGAGGGCTTTTTCAGAGATCTGCGAAATCAGTTTCTGGGAGTTTTTAGCCTGCCAGTCTTCTTCTTTTGTTTTTGAAGCATAGTCGCCTGAATTCAGGATTTTAAAAATCAACCGGTCGCCTTCTTCCCCATATTTACCGGTTAATGTTGAAAGATTCTCAAAACTCGGGGTTTCCAGAGGCTGAAACCCGAAGAGTTCGAAATTTTTCTGTAAGGTATTGATGATCATCCGTCTGTTGATGACTTCTTTTGCGGTAAAATCGCGAGTTCCTTTGGCTAAGCTTGGCTTCATGCTGGTTTGTAATACGTAAAGATTAATTAGCAATTTCGAATTGCTTTTCGGTCGCAAAAATAAGGAATTGCAAAGGATTTTTCATCACAAAAAGCCGAAGAATACCATCAACGGCTTTAATAAAATATATAGGAATTTGTGTTTTTGTGGAGCTAAAACAAACTAAAACAAGATTATTACCCTAGACCGATTCTAAAATCTCAATAATTTCTTCGCCGTAATTTTCGATCTTGTGCTTGCCAAAACCTTTGATATCGAGCAGTTCCTCTTTTTTTACCGGTTTGTATTTGGCGATGGAAAGCAGCTCTTTATTGGTGGCAATAAAATACACCGGGAGATTTTGGTTTTTGGCTTTTTCGGTACGCCAGAGTTTCAGCGAATCGAGGATTTTAATTTCGTCAGCATTCAGTTCGGCATCATTTTCTGCCGAATATTTGGGCGTTTTGGAATCATTGACGGTCATTTTCAGTTCTTCATAATAGAGAATCACCGACCAGTAACCATTATCGTCTTTCACAAAGGCTGATTCGAATTTCAGGACATTATTTTCTCCCAGAAAACGGTCGAGTACCTTTTGGTCGTGCTCAATAAAATCATCAGACAGGCGGACTTTTAAAACTTTAACTTTCATGACATTGTGTTTTTTGAGATTAAAAAAGCTTCCTCAATGTTAATCCGGAAAACCAGGTCCTCTGAGGAAGCGCAAATTTATTTACCGCCCAGCAGTACGAGTTCTTCCACACGGATTTCGGTAATATAATGTTTTATTCCTTCTTTGTCGTCCCAGCTTCTGTACACGATTTTGCCTTCTACTGCGATTTCTTTTCCTTTTTCTACATATTTTTCGACGATATCTACTGTTTTTCCGAAAAACACCAAATTGTGCCATTGGGTTTCTTCCACTTTTTCGCCGAGTGCGTTGGTGTAAAAATCGCTGGTTGCGAGACTTACTTTACCAATTCTTCCGTTTTCAAATTTTACAAATTCAACGTCTTTTCCTGTTCTACCAATTAAGGTAACTCTGTTTCTTAGTGACATGGCTTTAAAATTTTATAATTAAACATCAGAAACGGGTCTCACTGATTTTTCCCCGAATCTCTGATGCAAAGATTCAACGGGCCTCAAAATATAGCCGGTAAAGAATTGCTTATTACCATTTACAGTCGTTTGCAACGGATATAGTATTGATTTTCAAATAAATAAAAATAACAATAGTAGCTGACTCTTGCGTCAACATTGAGATATTAACCTCTCCACTTACCGGCTTCAGCATTTAAGGCCGTATGGATGAACTTTTAATACATTTAAATTTCAAAAACATTATATTTGTCAACTTCTGTAATTAAACCAGTAACAAAATGATCCTGATTGTTGACGATGCTCCGGAGAATATAATTTCCCTTAAAAAAGTACTTGAAGTAAACGGCTTCGAGGTAGACACCGCTTCATCAGGGGAAGAAGCACTGAAAAAAATCCTTAAAAAATCCTATGTCCTTATCATATTGGATGTACAGATGCCTGAGATGGACGGCTTTGAAGTAGCAGAAGCCATTTCCGGTTACAGCAAGGCCAAAGAAACGGCCATTATCTTTCTTTCTGCCGCCAGCGCCAATGTGAACCTCATCACCCGCGGATACTCCTCCGGAGGTTTAGATTATATTAGCAAGCCGGTGGATATGAATGTACTTTTGCTGAAAGTGAAAACCTTTTACCGCATCTACGAACAGAGCCGCGCCCTGAACGAAATGCAGACCAAGCTCCTCGAAGAAATCGAATTCCGTAAAGAGGCTGAAAGAAAAAAAGACGAGTTCATTAGTATTGCCAGCCACGAACTGAAAACGCCCATGACGAGTATCAAAGGATATATTCAGCTGCTTGAGCGGAGCCTCAACAAAGAAGATCTGGAAACTACCAGAATCCGTCTGCACAAAGTACAGAATCAGGTTGAAAAACTGAACCTGCTTGTTGCAGACCTACTCGATATCTCTAAAATTGAAAGCGGCAAACTCAAATTCAATAAAAAATACTTCAGTTTCGATAAGATTCTAGATCATATTGTGGAGATCATGCAGCATGACAATCCCAAAGTGAAGTTCATTAAAAAAGGAGGTATCGATACTGAAATTTTTGGTGACGAAATGCGCATTGAGCAGGTCATCATTAATTTTATGACCAACGCGATTAAATATGCACCCGACAGCGACGAAGTTCACATCACAGCAGAACGACGTGGAGATGAAATTTATTTCTCGGTAAGGGATTTTGGCATTGGAATGGCAAAGGAACACCAACAGCAGATTTTCGGTAAATTTTACCGCGTGGAGGAAACTTCCGAACGCTTCCAGGGGCTGGGCATCGGCCTCTACATCTGTCTTGAAATCATAGAAAGACATCAAGGCAAAATTGGCGTCAACAGTGAGCCAGGCAAAGGTTCTGAATTTTATTTTACAATCCCCGTACATCCCGAAAAGGATGCGAACTCATAATTAAAGTGTATGAATTTTAAAAACAACCTTCTTTACGGACTCGGCTTTTCGATGTTGCTTTTGCTCATAAGCTCCACGGCCTCTTTTATCAGTATAAAAAACCTGATCGAGAGTTCGAAAATGGTGCGCGAAAGCAACGAAACCATAAAAAATCTGAGCAACGTTTTCTCTCTTGTTAAAGATGCCGAGACCGGCCAGCGCGGGTATCTTCTTTCCGGCGACGAAGCTTTTCTCACACCTTATAATAATGCCAAGGCTAAAATTGCGCAGGCAATTACAGAGCTCAAAAGCGAAATTACCCCATCCTTAGTACAGGCCCAGAATCTTGAACACCTAAGGGTAAATATCGAATCCAGACTGGTGATTCTGGACAAGAATCTGGAACATAAACGTAAAGCGAATCTGGAAGTAACAGCAGAACAACTGCTGTCGGGTAAAAAACACATGGACGCGATCCGCGCCACGGTAGGTGCCATGCAGACTGAAGAAGAAAGGCTTCTGCAGGAACGTACCGATACCATGAATACATTTGCTGCGTACACCCCTTTCCTCATCATTGCTTCCGCACTGCTCGCCATTCTCATTACGCTGGTATTCTTCCGTAAAGTGCTTCAGGATTTCAATGAGAAAAACAAACTGACCAACGAACTCGAAGAAAAAAATAAAGAGACCGTAAACCGTCTGATCGCAATCGAGAAAGTAACCGCACAGATCTCGAACGGTGATTACGATATTCTTTCAGACGACAACGCGCAGCAAAGCCTGGGGAACGTGGCCGACCCGCTAAACCGTATGGCCAAATCGCTTCAAACCTCCTTCAACTCACTGGAGGAAAAAGAATGGCTGAGCACCTCGATAGCCCAACTGAATGACCGCATGATGGGCGAAAAAACCATCAGTGTGCTTGCCGCAGATATTTTAAACCACATTACTGATAAAACCAACAGCCACGTGGCAGCCCTCTACGTGCAGCAGGAAGACAACCGCCTTCATCTCGAAGGAAGCTATGCCCTCGCCGAGCGGGACACCAGAAGAACTCTGCAGATCGGCGAAGGAATTGCCGGACAGGCATTCCAGTCCAGGCAGCAGCTTGTTGTTGAAGATATCCCGGATCGCGAAACCACCATCAGTTTTGCGACCGGAAATACCAGACCCCGCAACATTGTGGCCGTACCGATTACAAGATATAACATTCCTTTAGGTGTACTGGAACTGGGCAGCACCCAGGAATATACTCCGCTGCAGCTCGAATTTCTTTCCTCTGTTGCGGGAAATATCGGTCTTGCATTCTACAGCGCGCAGAGCCGTGTAAAACTTCAGGAACTTTTGGAAGAAACCCAGGCACAGTCCGAGGAACTGCAGTCCCAGCATTCCGAACTCGAAAACATAAATGCAGAACTCGAGGCCCAGTCGCAGAAACTTCTGGCTTCGGAGGAAGAACTGCGCGTGCAGCAGGAAGAACTCCTGCAGAGCAACCAGGAGCTTGAAGAACGTACAAGCCTCCTCGAAGAAAAGAACGCGCTGATTGAAGAACGGAATATCGACATTCAGCAGAAATCCAGAGAGCTGGAACAGAGCACCAGATACAAATCGGAATTCCTCGCCAACATGTCGCACGAACTCCGCACCCCGCTGAACTCCATTTTACTGCTTTCGAAACTGATGTCGGAAAGTGAGGATCTTGATGAGCAGTATGTAGAATATGCAGAAGTAATGCAGAGTTCGGGTCAGGGCTTGCTCACACTGATCGATGAAATCCTGGATCTTTCAAAAATTGAATCCGGAAAAATGACGCTCGAATTCAATGATGTTCCTTTAAAGGAAATTACGGCAGACATGCGGATGCTGTTCAGCCCGATGGCGAAAGATAAAAACCTGGATCTCAACATCGAAACCGGTACCGGCGCTGTGCAAATGCTGCGAACAGATAAACTCCGCCTCGAACAAATCCTTAAAAATCTGCTTTCCAACGCGATTAAGTTCACTTCTGAAGGAAGCATCACGCTGAAGGTTTTAGCGGATCCATCGAAGGATAAAGTCATCTTTAAAGTCATCGACACCGGAATTGGCATTGCTAAAGATAAGATGAGGCTTGTTTTTGAGGCTTTCCAGCAGGCCGACGGATCAACACAGCGTAAATATGGCGGTACCGGACTGGGACTCTCCATCAGCCGTGAACTGGCAAGGCTTCTTGGCGGAGAAATTACCCTGGAGAGTACCGAAGGTAAAGGCAGTGAATTTGCCCTTATCGTTCCTGTAGACTCAGAAAAAGTACAGGACACTGAGCCGGAAACACCAAAAGAAACCGCAGTTTACATCCCGGAAACGAAACCACAGCCCGAACGTTATATCTCCAGCAGGATTCCTGAATCTGTTAACGATGACCGCGAAAATATTCAGGATGGTGATAAGGTTATTCTCATTATTGAAGACGATACGGCCTTTGCCAAGATTCTCGTAGATTTTTCGCGCACCAGAAATTATAAAGTATTGGTTGCCGTTCGCGGAGATGAAGGCATTGAAATGGCCCAGCATTTTAAACCGCTCGCCATACTTCTCGATATTCAGTTGCCAATAATGGATGGCTGGCAAGTCATGGAAGCCCTGAAATCCAATCCTGAAACCAAACCGATTCCGGTACATATTATGTCTTCAATGAAGTTCCGCCAGGAAAGTTTACTCCGTGGTGCGGTAGATTTCATCAATAAACCGTTTGCCCTGGAACAGATGCAGGAGATTTTCAAAAAACTCGAAAACGTACTGACCAAGGGCCCGAAAAAAGTGCTGATTGTAGAGGAAAATGAGCAGCATGCGAAAGCGCTGAGCTACTTTTTATCTGCCAACAACATCAATACCGACATCGCCAATAATGTAACTGAGAGTATCGACGCCCTTCAAAACCGTGAAATCGACTGTGTGATCCTCGATATGGGCGTACCGGATAAAACTGCTTACGAAACCCTGGAGACCATAAAGCAGAACAAAGGTCTGGAGCAACTTCCGATTATCGTATTTACAGGAAAAAACCTTTCACAGGGTGAAGAAAAAAGGATTAAAAAATATGCAGATTCCATTGTTGTGAAAACAGCATATTCTTACCAGCGTATTTTAGATGAAGCGGGTCTTTTCCTACACCTGGTAGAAGAAAAAACGAAAAAGAACAAGCAACAGAAGGGGGGCTTCGAAAATTTAGGCGAACTCCGCAACATCCTGAAAGACAAAACCGTACTGATTGCAGATGATGATGTAAGGAATATCTTTTCACTTACCAAAGCCCTGGAAATTCACGGCATGAAAGTGATTCCTGCGATGGATGGCAAAGAAGCACTGAATACGCTGAAGAAAGATCCATCAATCGACGTGGTGCTGATGGACATGATGATGCCCGAGATGGATGGATACGAAAGTATCCGCGAAATCCGCACCATGCCTGAGTTTAAAAACCTGCCGGTGTTGGCGGTAACCTCAAAAGCGATGATGGGAGACCGCGAGAAATGCATCGCAGTAGGCGCATCAGATTATATTTCGAAACCTGTAGATATCGATCAGCTGATTTCCCTTCTCCGGGTTTGGCTGTACGATAAAATTTAAAAATTCCTTATTATAATGAATACCGAAAAGGAAATACTTATCATCGACGACGACAGCCGAAATATCTTCGCGCTCACCGCAGTACTCAAAGCTAAAAAGTATCAATGTCTTTCCGCGTTAAGTGCAGTGAAAGGACTGGAACTTCTGGAGGAAAACAAAAACATCGGGGCTGTACTCATGGACATGATGATGCCTGAGATGGACGGTTATGAAGCCATCGGCAAAATGAAAAACGATACCGCCCTGAAGAACATACCTGTAATCGCCATTACCGCACAGGCCATGACCGGTGACCGCGAGAAATGTATGGAGGCAGGTGCCGACGGCTATATCAGCAAACCCGTAAATGTAGAAGAACTGCTTGTATTACTGAATAAACTAATTGACTGAAGTGTTGAAATCAACAGAACATAGCGATGAACTGATTGAAATTCTGCTTTCGGATGTGCTGGAAGTGTATGGCTACGATTTTACAGGCTATTCCAGAGCTTCCCTCAAACGCAGAATTCTGAGGCTTTATGAAATGGATAAGTTCGTGAGTTTTGCCGAATACCGGTATAAAATAAGAACCGAAACCGGCTATTTCAAACGTTTTCTTGAGGAAATCACGATTAATGTAACGGAAATGTTCCGCGATCCGGCTTTTTATAAAACCTTGAGAAACGAAATCCTGCCCAGACTCGGCACCTATCCGTTTATCCGAATTTGGGTCGCAGGCTGCAGTACCGGAGAAGAAGCCTACTCGGTAGCGATTTTTTTAAAGGAACTCAATCTGCTGCACAAATCCCTGATTTACGCCACCGACATTAACAGCGAGGTTGTAGCCAATGCTAACCAGGCGATGATTCCGCTCAATAAAATAAAACTCTACACCGAAAATTACATCGCAGCAGGCGGAAGCGAACATTTTATTGATTATTATACCGCAAATTATTCTCTGGGGAAACTGAAAGATGAACTGAAATCAAAGATTATTTTTTCGACCCACAACCTCGTGACCGATAATTCTTTTAATGAATTCCAGCTGATTCTCTGCCGCAACGTTCTGATCTATTTCGACCGGCCCCTGCAGAACAAGGTTTTCGAACTCTTTAACAACAGTCTGGAAAAATTCGGTTACCTGGCTTTAGGCACCAAGGAAACACTGGACTTCTCCAGCGTTGCCAAAAATTTTGAACGGTTGAAAGGTGAAAAAATCTGGCGCAAAATCCATGAATTATGAAACACTGTGAAGCATTGCTTATTGGCGGATCAGCCGGCAGCCTGGAGGTCATCCTGAAATTGCTTCCGGGACTGAACCCTGCACTTCGTTTCCCCATCATTCTGGTGTTGCACCGCAAACCCGGAAAAGACGATATTTTAACGAATCTGCTGGCTGCAAAAACCGAAATGAAGGTGAAAGAAGTAGAAGAAAAAGAAGTGATGCTGCCCGCAACCCTTTACATTGCGCCACCCAATTACCATCTGCTCATTGAAAATGACCACACTTTTTCTCTGGATGCCTCCGAAAAAGTAAACTTTTCACGGCCCTCGATTGATGTCACGTTCGAAAGTGCTGCGGAAGTATTTAAAGAAAACCTTGTTTGTCTTTTGCTTTCGGGAGCTAACAGTGATGGAACCGCAGGACTGAAAATTGTGAAGGAATTTGGAGGCATGGCCCTTGTGCAGGACCCGGCGACAGCGGTGGTAAGCTTTATGCCCGAAGCTGCACTGGCCAATGTGGACGTAGATGCCGTGCTGAAATCCAACGAAATGTCGGAATATATTAATAACTTACCTTAATCACTGAATATCCTATGAATAAAAAAGTATTTATTTTTGATGACAATATCGAAATTCTGGAGCTTTGCACAGAAATTCTCGAAGATCTTGGCCTGGAAGTGAAAACTTCGCCCACCACCAACAGTGTAGAAGAACAGGTCAGCAATTATATGCCCGACCTGATTTTCATGGACAACTGGCTGCCGGATATCAGCGGTATTGAAGCCACAAAGTTGATCAAAGCCAACGAAACACTGAAACACATTCCCGTGATCTATTTTTCAGCGAACAGCAACATCAGCGCACTGGCCAGTGAAGCAGGCGCAGACGAATTTCTTGCCAAGCCTTTCGATATCGATCTCTTCGAAAAAACAGTGAAGAAATATACCGGAGATTAAGTTGAGATTGAAATGAAGATGTAGTTTTCAATTTTAACTTTCACAAATAATCGTCATTTCGAATATCTATGCAAGCGAAGAATTTATGGAAAAAATTTTCCATAACTTTTCCGGATCAATTGCAAGATTATAATGATGAAAAAAGAACCCAATTCCCTAAACGGTTTTATATTTAAAAAACATACGCCGGAAGAAATCTCTCACTTCGACCGGGTTTTTGATGTCTTCAAAGATCTTCTCACCCACACTTCCGGTGATATTGAAGAAGCTTTTGAATGGCTGGAAATGCTCGATAAAGAATATGACATCTTTACCAATGAATATACGCTGGCCGATTTCGAAGAAGACCTGAAAAAACGTGGCTACATCAAAGAAGAAAAAGAACCTGAAGAAGGAAACACCGGAACAGGAAAGGGCAAAAACGTTTTAACACCCAAGCTTGAAAAAGCTTTGCGCGAATTTGCCCTCGATCAGATTTTCGGTAAACTGAAAAAAACCGGCATCGGTAATCACCGTACCTCCAAAATCGGTGTTGGCGATGAACGTGATGGAGAAACCCGCAACTTTCAGTATGGCGACGATCTGAACACGGTAAACATGACCGAAAGCCTTAAAAACGCCCAGATCAACAATGGCATCGCCGACCTCAGGCTTACTGAAGATGATTTGGTGGTAGAGGAAACCCGTCACAAAGCCCAGATGAGTACTGTACTGATGATCGACATCAGCCATTCGATGATTCTCTACGGTGAAGACCGCATCACACCAGCCAAAAAAGTAGCCATGGCGCTGGTTGAATTGATTAAACGTAAATATCCGAAGGATTCTATCGACATCATTGTTTTCGGAAACGAAGCCTGGCCGATAAAAATAAAAGACCTTCCCTATTTAAACGTCGGCCCGTACCACACCAATACCGTTGCCGGACTTGAGCTGGCGATGGATATTCTGCGAAGAAAACGAAATACAAACAAACAGATCTTCATGATTACCGACGGCAAACCCAGCTGCATTAAACTGCCAACCGGCGAACTGTATACGAACAGTTTTGGCCTCGATGAGATGATTGTTTCCCAATGTCTGACTAAAGCAGCACAGGCCAGAAGACTGAAAATACCCATCACCACCTTTATGATCGCCCAGGATCCTTATCTCCGGAAATTTGTGGAGGCGTTTACCGCACAAAATAAAGGAAAAGCATTTCTTACCGGACTTTCTAATTTGGGAGAAATGATTTTTGAGGATTACGAAAGAAACAGAATCAGAAGACTTTGAGAGGATGGATACTGGATGCTGTGTGACCGAAGTTCAGAAACATAAAAATTAGAAAGCGCTCATACAATAATTATTACTTAACCGAAATGAAAAACGATATTACATTTAAAGAATTAAAAAATTCCGGCTATACCCATAAAACCATCAGTCAGGAAATTCAGGCAAACCTTATCGCGAAGATCAAAGCCAAACAACCTGTATTTGAAGGGCTTTGGGGTTATGAAGACACCGTAATTCCGCAATTGAAGAAAGCCCTGCTCGCAGGTCACCACATTAATTTGCTTGGTTTGCGCGGGCAGGCAAAAACCCGTATTGCCAGAAGCATGGTGAGCCTTTTGGACGAATATATGCCGATTGTAAAAGGCTCTGAAATTAATGACAGTCCGTTTCAGCCTATCTCAAAAATGGCCCGCGACCTTATTGCAGAAATGGGCGATGAAACTCCTATTTCATGGGTTCACCGCAGCGACCGCTTCTTCGAAAAACTCGCCACACCGGATGTAAACGTGGCAGATTTGATTGGTGATATCGATCCGATTAAGGCTGCGACGCTAAAATTACCTTATTCAGATGAACGGGTGCTGCATTACGGCATGATTCCAAGGGCGAACCGCTGCATATTTGTTTTGAATGAATTACCGGATCTGCAGGCAAGAATTCAGGTTTCCCTTTTCAACATTCTACAGGAAGGTGATGTACAGATTCGCGGTTTCCAGCTCAGGATGCCACTGGACATACAGTTTCTGTTTACAGCCAATCCCGAAGATTACACAAACCGAGGCAGTATTGTAACTCCGCTCAAAGACAGAATCGGTTCTCAGATTTTCACGCACTACCCGAAAACCATCGCGCTGGCGCGGCAGATTACCGAGCAGGAAGCTCTGGTTTCCGCCGAAGATAAAGCACAGATTATGGTGCCCGGGTTGGCAAAAGACCTTTTGGAAGAAGTCGCCTTCGCAGCTCGTGAAAGCGAATTTGTGGATGCGAAAAGTGGCGTAAGTGCACGGCTCACAATTTCTGCGATGGAAAATCTTATGGCCGCCGCAAAACTCCGCCTCATTGAATCGGACGTCGAGAGAACTACTGTAAGACTTCTGGATTTCATGTCTATCATTCCTTCGATCACCGGAAAAATTGAACTGGTTTACGAAGGCGAACAGGAAGGCGCCGACCACGTCGCGAAACTGCTGATCGATCAGGCGGTAATGGTTCAGTTTGAACAGTTGTTCCCGCGCATCCCGAAACTGGAAAAAGAAAGCATTAAAACTCCGTACACGGATTTGATACAGTGGTTCAACCAAAATACAGTAGAACTTAATTATACTGATACAGATGAAGAATTTTATAACAAACTTGAAACCATAAAACCACTAACTGAATTTGTTCAGGAGTACGCCGACCAACTTGGCCACGAGGACCAGAACTTCAGTAAAGAACTGATTCTATGGGCACTTACCGTAAGTAAAAAGCTTGATCGGCTTGAAAATCATCATAATTTTACTTTCGATTCATCGGGAATTGGGAAATATTATAAAAATTAATGGATTTTAATGAAGACCAACATCAGGGATTTTCCGCAAGATAATCTCTGATTTCATTTTTGGGAATCAAATCCAGTAATTTTTTAACATCGATAATGCGGTGCTGGTCAATAATACTTTTCACTGCTTTTTCAGCATCAGGGTAGTTAACCAGACGCTCTAGAAGGCCATAAATATTGACCATCTTCTTATGCGTATTTTCCGCATCGCCGCCAAACCATGAACCGTTGAAGTGGTGACTCACATAATTCTTGGGTAAATCCTGAGAGAAATACACGGAGGGATAAAGAGTAACACCGTGTTTCAATTTTTGTATGGTATCACTGTACCGGTCACCGCCGTATTCCTTCTCGAGCATTTCTGAAAAGATATCGGTGTTGATGCGCTCCTTAAATCCCTCCTGGCTGTCGTACCAGTCCACAAAATCCTTTGCCAGCTGATGTTTCGGCGCGGCCATCCAGAAAGCCGAATACGGCACGCCCTTCACTTCGAAACCACAAACCGCTTCCTCATCCAGAAACTCATCCAGCGGGAGTTTCAGTTCCATATCG
>NZ_DAMBHK010000007.1:48696-50099 GCF_032060305.1 Kaistella sp.
ACAAACCGCTTCCTCATCCAGAAACTCATCCAGCGGGAGTTTCAGTTCCATATCGGTGTCCATATAAATTCCGCCGTGTTCATACATGACTTTGGAACGCACATAATCGGAAACAAAGGCCCATTTGCCCTGCTCAAAAGCTTCTTTCACATAATTATTGTCCTGAAGCGGGGAATTGCTTTCGTTCCATTCAATAATTTCAAAATCAGGATGAATGCGCTTCCAGGAAGCAATGCAGTGTTCGGCCAGTTCATGTTTCGGCTGTCCGCCAAACCAGCAGTAATGAATTTTTTTGGGAATCATAGAGATTTTGAATTTTAGTTTATAAATTTTAGATTCATCTAACTTAAGAGTTTCAGCAAAGACTACACCTAAATTTTATGAAGATGGAAATGAACAGTGATTACGAATTAAATACTACATTTATTCATTGAAAAAATCAACATCATGACACACGTGATTACCGTCTTTTTAGCTTTTTTTTATCTCACCATGAATGCACAGCCAACCGATTCCCGCTACCAGCCAAAGAAATATGTCGAACTCACGAACCCAGACTGGGTGAAAAATGCTACAGTCTATGAACTGAATATCCGTCAGTTTTCACCCGAAGGAAGCTTTAATGCAGTGGAAAAACAACTGCCACGGCTTAAAAAAATGGGTATTGACATTATCTGGCTGATGCCGGTACAGCCGATTGGCATCGTGAACAGAAAGGGAAGTCTGGGCAGTTACTATTCGGTAAAGGATTATCTGAAAGTGAATCCCGAATTTGGAACTGAAGCTGATTTCAGAAACCTTGTAAAGGAAATCCATGCCCAGGGAATGTACGTGATCCTGGATTGGGTCGCGAACCACAGCAGTTGGGATAACGTGCTGGCAACCGAACATCCCGAATGGTACAGCCGGGGAAGAAACGGAAAATTTCAGTCCACACCATGGCGCGATTACGATGACATCATCGACTTCGATTACAGCCAGCCGGGTTTACGAAAATACATGACCGACGCCCTGAAATTCTGGGTAAAAGAATACAATATCGACGGGTACCGCTGCGATGTGGCGAGTTTTGTTCCCATTGATTTCTGGGAAAATGCCCGTGCAGAACTCGAAACCATAAAACCGGTATTTATGCTGGCGGAAGCCGAAGACAAGGAACTTCACCGCAAAGCTTTCGATGCCACCTACAACTGGACGCTCTGGAATATCCTGCACCAGATCGCCATTAACAACAAAAGTGTAAAAACGCTGGGCGAAGCCTATATTGCAGAACATGTTTCCATTTTCCCAAAGGAGGGAATTAGAATGAATTTCATTGACAATCACGACAAAAATTCGTGGGAGGGGAACCAGTACAGCAATTTCGGACCGGCATTGAAATCCGCAATTGTGTTCACTGCGCT
>NZ_DAMBHK010000008.1:0-30551 GCF_032060305.1 Kaistella sp.
TATATTTGCAGTCTGAAAAATAAGATATAGTTTTTACTAAAAAATATTAGCAATGAGCAAGAGAACATTCCAGCCATCAGAAAGAAAAAAAAGAAACAAGCACGGTTTCAGAGAAAGAATGTCAACTCCTAACGGAAGAAGAGTTTTGGCAGCTAGAAGAGCAAAAGGCAGAAAGAGTTTAAGTATTAGCTCGGCGAGAGCTAAGAGATAATCTCAGAAATTATCATATACAAATATGCTTGAAAAGTAAATTTTCAGGCATTTTTTGTTGTTAAAATTTGCCAAAATTAAGCACAAACACAAACTTTTTCTTTATTTTTGGCAAGGTTATTTGCAACATCAATAATCCCGAAATTATCGGGAAGATTCAACAACAATCAGATAAAGTATGCCACATTCCTCTCACGAAGGCCAGGATGTAATCCGCCTGAAAAGTGCTAAAATTGCCCAGAAAAATTTTACGGTCCTAAACGACGTAAACCTTCATATCAAAAAAGGCAGATTCTGCTATCTTATCGGAAAAACAGGTTCCGGAAAAAGTTCTTTGCTGAAAACACTTTACGGACATATTCCACTTTCCGGTGGAGAAGGTAATGTTGCAGGATTCGATCTTGCCAAACTTCGCATGTCTGATGTGCCGAACCTGCGCAGAAAACTGGGAATCGTCTTCCAGGATTTTCAGTTGCTGACTGACAGAACCGTAGAGAAAAACCTGCGTTTTGTCTTGGAAGCTACGGGTTGGAATGACAAAACTAAAATCGACGACCGGATAAATGAAGTTTTGGGAAGTGTAGGCATGAAATCGAAAAAACACAAAATGCCGCACGAACTTTCAGGAGGTGAACAGCAGCGTATTGCGATTGCGAGAGCCCTGCTAAACCACCCAGAACTCATCCTTGCCGATGAACCTACTGGAAACCTGGACCCCGAAACTTCGAACGAAATTATGACTTTACTGAAGCAGGTTGCTTTCGAAAATAATTCTGCAGTTGTAATGGCTACACACGATTATCATATGATTCAGAATTTTCCCGGGGAAGCGATCCGTTGCGAAGACGGCAAAGTTACTGTGCTGAATACTACCGAACTTTTCGAATAAGATAAATTTACAGTCAAAATAAAAAATCCTGCAAATTCATTGCGGGATTTTTCTGTTTTAATATTTGGCTAAAGCCATCAATTTTGCGCATAAAAAAAACGGGCTAAAGCCCGTTTCTATTGATTTATTTCAATTTTTTATTATCCTTTAAACTGACCCATCGCGATAAATTTATCCTGTCTTTGGGTTTCAAGTTCTTTACCGGTAAATGAAGAGAAAGCCTTGATGTTATGCAAAATCGAACTCTTTAAGTGCTCATAAGCAACCTGCGGATCGTAATGTGCGCCTCCAAGCGGCTCCTCGATAATTCCGTCTATAAATTTTTCTCTCAGTGCATCCTGAGGAGTTAATTTCAGCGCGTTGGCTGCGTCTTCTTTATGATCCCAGTTTCTCCACAGAATTGAGGAACAGCTTTCAGGAGCAATTACGGTGTACCAAGTATTTTCTAACATATACACTTTATTGCCAACCCCAATTCCCAATGCTCCACCGCTCGCTCCTTCGCCAATAATGTAAACGAAAATCGGGGTTTTAAGCATGGTCATTTCAAAAATATTTCTTGCAATTGCTTCTCCCTGTCCACGTTCTTCAGCTTCCAATCCTGGATAAGCTCCGGGAGTATCAACTAATGAAATCACAGGAATTTTAAATTTCTCTGCCAGTTTCATCAGTCTCAAAGCTTTTCTGTAACCTTCGGGATTACTCATTCCGAAACGGCGGAGCTGTCTTTCTTTCGTGGTTCTACCTTTTTGGGTTCCGATGATCATCACCCTTTGCCCGTCAATTGTTGCCAATCCACCGACCATTGCGGGATCATCGGCAAAATTACGGTCACCATGAAGTTCCAGAAAACTGTCTTTATCGGTAATTCCTTTGATGAAATCTAAGGTATAGGGGCGATCCGGATGGCGGGACAACTGAACTCTCTGCCATGGGGTAAGGTTGCCGTAAATTTCTTTCTTCTTTTCTACAATTTTATCTTCAATTTGCGAGCAGGCAAGTTTCACATCTACTCCGCTCTCTTCACCTACCAATGAACAGGTTTGGTACTGATCCATTAGCTCTTTTATGGGAAGTTCAAAATTTAAATACTCCATTTCTTTAGTTAAGAATTAATCTTTCAAATTTAGGAAAAATAATAGAAAATCAGCTGATATTATTCACTGCATTTTTTATCCTGCCTACACTTTCTTCTTTGCCAAGCACCTGAAGAATATCCGGAACATCAGGACCTTTCAACTCCCCGACTAAAGCTAAACGCAGTGGCATCATCACTTTACCCATTCCTAAACCTCTGCTTTCAGCGAAATCGTGAATAATGTGTCTTAAATTCTCAGCTTCGAAGATTTCAGTTCCGTGCAATGCTTCCGCAAAATCATTCATCAGGGATGCGGTTTGCTCGTTCCAGGCTTTTTTCACCGCTTTTTCGTCGTACGATGAAGGGGCTTCGAAGAAAAATTTACCGTCGGTATAAATATCTTTGATGAAGGTGGCTCTTTCTTTCATTAAAGAAATTATTTTAAGCAACTGGTCATCATCTAAATGACTAAGATTGATATCTTCAACTTTTTTAAGTAATACGAGCGCTTCCTGATCGGAAGTCAACTTCAAATATTCGTGATTAAACCATTCTGCTTTTTCTTTGCTGAAGCGTGCTCCGGCTTTATGAACTTTATGAAGATCGAATTCCTTTGTCATTTCCTCCAAAGAAAGAATTTCTCTGTCGTTGGCCGGACTCCAGCCCAGGAGCGCAACCATGTTGATGAATGCTTCGGGGAGATAACCTTCTTCTCTGTAACCTTTAGAGACCACTCCGGTTTCGGGATCTCTAAAATTCAGAGGAAATACCGGGAAACCAAATTTATCACCATCTCTTTTGCTGAGTTTTCCTTTTCCTTCAGGTTTCAGAATTAAAGACAGGTGCGCAAATTGAGGTCTTTCCCAACCCATTGCTTCATACAACAAATAGTGTAAACCAAGAGACGGCAGCCATTCTTCACCACGGATTACGTGTGTGATTTCCATTTCGTGGTCATCAATGATGTTGGCAAAATGGTACGTTGGCATGCCGTCGTTTTTTACCAAAACTTTATCATCAAGCGTATTGGTATTTACTGAAGATTTTCCGCGGATGATATCTTCAAGATTCAAGATTCGGTCGATAGGCATTTTGAACCGTACCACGTATGGAACATTTTCTGCCAACAAACGTTCTACCTCATCTTTAGAAAGTGTAAGTGAGTTTTTCAGACGGTTTCTTGTGATATAATTATAGGCGAAAACTTCACCGTTTTCTTCGTATTCTTTACGAATTATATCGAGTTCTTCAGGCGTATCAAATGCGAGATAAGCATAATCTGTTTTCAGGATTTCTGCCAGATGTTTATCATAGATGTCGCGTCTTTCCGACTGGCGGTAAGGAGCAAATCTGCCTCCGTGTTTGGGGCTTTCATCGGGAATAATTCCGCACCACTCCAGGGCCTCCATAATATAATCTTCAGCACCTTCCACGTACCTTGCGGTGTCGGTATCTTCAATTCTTAAAACGAATTCACCGCCCTGGTTTTTCGCGAAAAGGTAATCGTATAAAGCTGTTCTAACCCCGCCTAAATGTAAAGGTCCTGTAGGACTTGGTGCAAAACGCACACGTACTTTGCTCATTGTGCTAAAAATTTAAGCTGCAAATTTAAGTAAAAATTGAGTTTATAGAGGATTTGAGATATTTTATTTAGTTTTGCATCTTAAACATTTTTTAAAATGCTGGAAATTGGCGACAGACCTTGGGGGAAATATTATGTTTTAGCAGATGAAACTGCCTACAAACTGAAGAGAATTGAAGTGAATCCCGGACAAAGACTATCATATCAATATCATCATCACAGACAGGAATTCTGGACTATTGTGCAGGGTGAAGCCGTGGTAATTCTTGATGAAGTTGAGCATACTGTAAAATATGGCGAAAGCATTTTCATTCCACAGGGCGCAAAACACAGAATTGAAAACAGAACTAATGAACTTTTGGTTTTTGTAGAAGTGCAGACCGGAACTTACTTCGGTGAAGATGATATTGTGCGGATTCAGGATGATTACGAAAGAAGGTAAAAATTGTGAAAAATTATGAGGTTTTGGAGTTTAAGAAAGAGATATAAGCAGCTTAAACGGGATATAAAGTTTAAAAAGTCTGCAAGATTTCTTGATACTTCGTTGAGAGATCTTTCCTTTTTCGAGAACCATTCCTTCAATTTCAGAGAAGAATCTGAACCGGAAGTAAGTATTATTATACCCGTTCATAACCAACTTCTTTACACCTTAAACTGTCTTTGTGCCATATCTGAATGTAACGACAATGTGTCTAAAGAAATCATTTTGATAAATGACTGCAGTACGGATAATACCCAAAATGTCATCTCACAGATAAAAGGAATATTGCTCATTAATAACACCGAAAATTTAGGTTTTCTAAAAAGTGCAAATACCGCAATAAGACAAGCAAAAGGTTCTTATATTTATTTGCTCAACAACGACACAAAGGTTCAAAACAACTACCTAACTTCACTTTTATCTGTCTTTCAAACCCAGTCCAATGTTGGAGCTGTAGGCTCTAAAATCATTTTCGGGAATAATAGTTTGCAGGAGGCAGGCTGTCTCGTTTTCAAAAACAAAGTGATTGTAAACCGTGGAGCTACCCAGTCAATCGATGCTCCGCAATTTAACTTCCTGCGAACAGTAGACTATGTTTCAGGATGCAGTTTGCTATTTAAAAGACAGGATTCTAAGGGTAATCTGAATCTTTTCGATGAAGTTTATGCGCCTGCTTATTATGAAGAAAACGATCTTTGCATGCGGCTGAAACATCGTCAGGGTCTGGATACTTACTATCAACCTCAGTCAGAAGTGATTCATTATGAAACCGTAAGTTATAAAAAACACCATTCGAACAAGCACAATTTGATAAAAAAAAATTCGGTTATTTTCTATGAAAAATGGCAGAATTTTCTTGAAAACATTTGGAAAGAAGGCGATGATTTTTATAGAATAAATGACGATGCCCAATATGAGAAATGTATTTTGGTGGCCGAAGAGTTTATGCCGAAATTCGACCAGGATTCAGGCTCTAACAGGTTTACTGAGATTATAAAAATTCTGGTAAATAACAATCACAAAATATACTTGCTGATAAAGAATGAATTTTCTGCTGATGATGCTGATTACATAAAGAAATTTCAAGATTTGGGTGTTGAGGTTATAAGAGAATACTTAACCCCTGAACGGAAAATAATCCGGAAAGCAAAACAGCTTCAGCAAATAAAAAACTCCGTAGATTATATCTGGATTTTCCGACCGGAAGGCTACGAGTATTATAATGAGTTTATTAAACCAATTGGTTTCGGTGCGAAGATAATTTACGATATGGTGGATCTTCATTATCTCAGATTTTCAAGAGAGAAGGCGTATTTCTTCAAAAACAAAGCCACGTTAAAGAGGGAAAAAGAAGTTTGCGAATTAGAACGGAAAGCATTTCTACGCGCAGACGCCATCGTAGCAATAAGCGATCATGAGAAAGAAATTCTCGCGATAGAAAAAATAAGTACTGAAAAAATATTTATTGTAAGTAATATCCATTCATTAAAAAAGAATCTGAGGCAGAAATCTTTTCATGACAGAGAAGGCCTCATCTTTATTGGCGGTTTTCTTCACAAACCTAATGTAGATTCTGTGCTGTATCTGCATGACGAGATCATGCCGTTGGTATGGAAACAAAACCCGGATATTAAAGTGTATATAGTAGGCGGAAATGCCCCAGAAGAAATCACGACATTAGATTCCGAAAGATTCAGAATTTTAGGTTATCAAAAAGAAATCGACAATCTCTTTACAAGTGCAAAAGCGATGGTTGCACCGCTGAGATACGGAGCCGGAGTGAAAGGAAAAATCGGCCAGGCACTGGAGTATCAACTGCCCGTAATATCAACTAAAATTGGTGTGGAGGGAATGAAGTTAACACCGAATATCCATGCCCTTGTTGCAGAAATTTCTGATCCTGAAGCTTTTGCCAACTACATCTTAGATATTTATTCCAATGAAAAAAAATGGATTGAACTCTACGAAGGCAGTAAAGATGGATTGCAGTATTTTTCAACCGAAAATCAGGAAAAAAATATCAAAAAGCTGCTGAAATATCTTAATAATTGAAAAAACATTACTCAGCCTGCTATTACTCACTTAGCATTCTGAAAATCCACTCGCTGAAACTGTACTTTTTTACTATGTGCTCCGGCAATTCTTGATAAGGTCTTTTCAGGAACTCTAGAATTGCAGCGTTGTTGCCGTTTTCAATAACGAAAATATTGTCTGGATGGTAGAAATCATACTTTTTAACCATCAGATTATCGGTAATAATTTTTTTTCTGTAATACAAACCCTCGAAAAATCTGAAAGACAAACCAACCTGTCTCGGATCCACGAAATCTACAAGAACATCAGATTTTTTTACGAACTCTATGTTTTCTGCAAAGGAAATTCTCTTTGTGATATACTGGATATGAGGGTTTTTATCGTCGTTTTTGTCAAATTCCTGTAAGTAAAAATCGAGTTTAAAATCATTATTAACTGCAAACTCTACAAAATTGTTAATCTTAGTCCTTCTGATTTCCCAATCTAAACCCACGAAATAAAAAACTGGCGGGATATTCGGCACGGGAGTCTGAGCGGCTTTATAATTATCAAAATCAAAGTAAAAATTTGTAGTTTTTTTCACATTGCTAAAACCCGGTACGGTTTCAAAACAGAAGAACGTATCGAAGAAAGAAAAATAATTTTTCACTTTCGGGAATTTTTCAATTCCATCCCACTGGTAACCGATATATTTTGTGGTTTTATCCTTTAACTTTTCTATAAAAGAAGTAGGAAATGAATCTGGTCGGATTACGAAAATATAATCGAACTTTTCATCCAATTCAGCTACAATTCTTGAATATTCCGTTTCCTCAAATTGAGCAATAAGTTTCTTTTTATAACTTTTATCTTTTAAAAAAGTCTTCCTTATAAAATTGACCAGCCGTTCAGAGCCACGGTATTTATAAGCTGGAATTTTATTGGTAATTAAGGATGCCTGAAATCCCAACTTTTCTAAGTTTCTGATGAAAAGTTCGGGAAAATCCGAATAATCGGGCATTACCAGGAGAATTTTTTTCGGTCGCATCTATTAAGCTATTTTAGTAAATAGGTGATTTGAAATAGTTTGAATCGCTTTCTGAGGCTGTTCACCGGATTTCTAACATAATATTTTTTTATCTGGTCAAATGATTTAAGCGTGAGTTTGTTCATCGCCCGATAATAAGCCTCATTTTTGGGAGACAAATAGGTTTGGGAAGGCAAATCTGAATACGTATTAGCCAATGATTTTTCCAGTTTGCTGATCACTTCATCGCTTAATTTTTCACGTTCACGGATGGCAAAATCCAGAAAAAGTTTCTTAAGGTAAACGTTATACCACTTTGCAATATCAAGGTTTTGCTTTTTGATGTATTTTTCATACACTTCTTCCAGCACCGAAATATACGATTCCAAATTTCTGTCGCTTAATTTATTTGTAATCGAATTTTCGTTATTTGTTCTGTAAAAATAGGTTTCGTGGTTCACGAACTTTACATTTTTTGCTACAAGCATCGTTTCAAAAAACCACAATTCATCTTCGTGAAGAATTCCATTCTTAAAGCGGAGATTATTTTTGTTGATGAATTCTCTACTGTACAAACGATTTTGTGCAACAGGTGTTAAGGCAGATTCCATCGCTTTTGTTAAAACCTCAAAATGATTATTCGCAAAAGTGATATCGCCTTCTATGGGAGGATATAAATGTGAAATTTTCGATATAATTTCACGATCAATTTTTGACGTCACCGTAATTCCGGTTACTATATCGTTGTTGTCCACAGACGAAACCAATGTGCTGATGGCGTCAGTACTTAAAACATCATCTGAATCTAAAAAAAACACAAACGCACCATTAGAAACCTCGATTCCCCGGTTTCTTGTTGCTGAAAGTCCGGCATTTTCCTGTGTAAATACCTGGAAACGCCGATCCTTGGTTTCAAAAGATTTAATAATTTCAAGAGTATGATCACTGCTTCCATCATTGATTAAAATGCATTCCCAATTTTGATAGTCCTGCTTAAGGACGGAATCGACACATGCTTCAACATATTTTTCAACATTGTAGCACGGAACGACGATCGATACCAGTGGTGCAGAAATCATTATTTATGAGTTAATCGGGCGTATAAGTTTGGGAAATAGTAATATAATCTTAAATAGAAGTAATACTCAAGTCCGATATCTGCTGCAGAATATTTTAAAAATGAATTAAATGCCCTACGGATTTCGTCTTTCTCGGATTTCATTTCATCTTCTTTCGTATTTCTGGTAATTCTTTTCAGAACCATCAGAAGTTTCCTGACGATATTTTTAACGATTTTGTTTCGATCCCCAACCTTTGCAGAATTTCTCCAAAATTCAAAAACCTCCATAATTGCTAAAAAAAATTGGTAAGCGGTCGCCGGGGAGAGGTTATGTGAAAGGCTGTCTTCCCGCTGTATGTAATGGTATAACTTTTCATTGGATTTTATCACTTTTACTGCTTTATTAAAAATCTTGAAAAGTGTAGAATAATCCTCGAAACATTTTAGATTTTCAGGAAAGTGTACGTTTTTTAAAAGGTCTGCTTTAAACAGTTTACCCCATGGATGACTCTGGATTTCCTGATCCTCCAGCAACAATACTAAAGCTCTGTTGCCATCAAATATTTTCTCGTCCGAAATTGGTTTACTGCATAACACATTTCCATTTTCATCCTCGTAAGATGCTTCTACGATAGAAATATCGGCATTTTCACCGACAAGTAGACTGTATAATTCCGAACAATAATTCAATTCAGCCCAATCATCGGAGTCCATAAAGCAAATATAATCCCCTGTGGCTGCTTTTACACCAGTGTTTCGAGCTTTTGATACTCCCGAATTTTGCTGTTTTAAAACTAAGATCCTTTCATCATTACTTTGAAATTTATTATAAATCAGTGATGTCTCATCTGTCGAGCCATCATCGATAATAATGATTTCAAGATTAGCATAAGATTGTTGAACTACCGACTCTAAACACTTTTCCAACGTTTTTTCGGCATTGAAACAAGGTATAATTATACTTATCAATGGATCATTATTCATATGAATTGCAATAGGATGTGATGTGTTAATTACTTCGGGTAAGTTTCACAATAAGTATGAAAAGCTTTTATTAATAAGTAGTTTTGCCGTCTGTATAATAACGCAATTTAATTGAAATTATTAAGTTGGACAAATTTTTGAGATCGTGGTTTTTTACAGTAAATTTGAATCAAAACCTTCCACCTACTTCATCTTGAGGGTTTAAATTATAACTGTAGCAAAATGAATATCGTATATTTAGTTTTTGGCAATAATCTGGAGCATTATCAGCAAATATATTTCTCGATCTTTACAGCCATGGCTCGAAAAAAAGAAAATGACAGAATTGTTGTCATCGCAGAGGATCCTTCGTTGTTTAATTTTTTTGAAGAAAGCGTAGACATAATAGAGATAAACAAAGAAATTATTAAACGGTGGGAAGGCCAATATCAGTTTTTTTGGCGGGTAAAGATTAAAGCGCTACAGTTAATCGCCGAAAAATATCCTTCCGAATCTGTTCTTTATTTGGATGGCGATACTTTTTTTTACCAGGATCTCGATACCGTGAGGGAAGGCATGAACAATGGACAAAATTTTATGCATCTTGAGGAAGGTAAGCTGTCTTCACTATCATCAAAAACCGAAAAACTCATGTGGAAACAAATGCAGGGGAAAGAGTACAATCATATCAAAATTGATAAAAATTCCACTATGTGGAATGCCGGATTAATTGGAATTTCTAAACAACACTTAGATTCTCTGCAGATTGTATTAGATGTAAATGATGCAATGTGCGCCGATGACGTCACCCGAAGATTAATAGAACAGTTTGCGTTCTCTCTGGGATTGGGCAAAAATACTCAACTTAAATCTGCGGATCATATTGTAGGGCATTATTGGGGCAATAAAAAGCACTGGAATACTATTATCACTAATTTCCTGAAAGAATCTTTCATGAAAAAACACGATCTGCTGCAAATCATAGAAAACTTAAAAGAGATGGACCTTACTCAGAATCCGGTTTGGGTAAAGGAATCCAATACGGAAAAAAGACTAACTAAGTTCTTAAATAAATTTTATCAAAACAAGAAAACTACTTATATCAAAAAGTAGCGGCTATTGTAGATCTCTTAGTGTTCGGTAAGTTTCGTTTACGTATAAACTTTGCAGGTAACTAATTCTTAATCCGTCTACTCCATCAAGAATTCCTAATTTCAGGAAATAGGTTTTCACGAATTTGAAGATCACTTTTATATAATGCACAGCAATTAAATATTTTTTTCCTGTTTCAACGAGTTCTTCTCCCTTCAGACGCCCGTAATACAGCATCTTACTCTTGAACGACGTATAGTTTTCAAAAGAATAATGCAGAAGTTTGTTCTTTAAAACCCCTGTTGTTCCTTTAACATCAAGTGTTTCGTGCACTTTTTTGTGCTTTACATAAGATGCTTTTGACTTCTTAAACAAACGGAAATTCTTATCATTTTGTGTACCCGAAAAATTTATTTTTTTCTTCCCCACAAAAAAAATTCTGTAGATGTAATAAGCGTCCTTTGCATCCGGACGACTGATAGTTTCTCGAATCTCTTTTTCCAGCTCAGGTGTAATGCGTTCATCTGCGTCAAGAAAAAGAACCCAGTCATTTTTTGCTGCATCCAGTGCAATATTCCTTTGCTTAGTGAAGTCTTCAAATCCATGTTGAATAATTTTCACTTTGGGATTCAGCGAAGCAATTTCAACGGTGTTATCGGAACTGAAAGAATCGACAACAATAATTTCCTCACAAAAATCAAAACAATCCAGAACTTCCTGAATGTTTTTTTCTTCATTAAAAGTGATAATTAAACCGCTGATATGTTCTGTAAAACTCAACCTTTAAGATTTCTTAAATTCCAAAACTGTTTTTTCGATAATCGATACGCAATCCAAAATCTCTTCTTCGGTTATTACCAAAGGCGGTGCCAAACGGATGATATTTCCATGAGTTGGTTTGGCCAAAAGACCGTTATCACGCAGCGAAAGACAAAGATTCCAAGCCGTTTTGCTTTCCGGAGTGTCGTTGATGAGAATCGCATTTAAAAGACCTTTTCCGCGCACACCGTTGATAAGATCTGTTTTTTCGATTAATTTCTGAATTTCAATTCGGAAAAGCTGCCCGAGTTTTTCGGCTCTTTCTGAAAGGTTTTCTTCTTCCACAACATCCAAAGCAGCGACTGCAACCGCACAGGCAATCGGATTTCCTCCAAAAGTTGATCCATGCTGCCCCGGTTTAATTACATTCATAATTTCATCATTGGCTAAAACTGCAGATACCGGATACATTCCACCGGAAAGCGCTTTACCTAAAATCAGAATAGCGGGCTGAACATTTTCATGATAACAAGCGATAAGTTTTCCGGTTCTGGCAATCCCTGTCTGTACTTCATCGGCAATAAAAAGAACATTATACTTTTCACAAAGTTCCGAAGCTCCTTTTAAGAAGCCTTCATCCGGTACATAAACCCCAGCTTCACCCTGAATGGGCTCAACCAAAAACGCAGCGATATGGGCTGAATCATTTTTTAAAGTTTCTTCTAAAGCTCCAAGATCATTGTATGGGATTTTTATAAATCCAGGTGTAAATGGTCCGTAATTTTTGTTGGCATCGGGATCGTTGGAAAAAGAAACGATTGTGGTTGTTCTTCCGTGGAAATTATTTTCGCAAACAACAATTTTTGCTGTATTTTCTGCAATTCCCTTTACTTCGTAGCTCCATTTTCGGGCGAGTTTTACCGCGGTTTCTACGGCTTCAGCACCGGAATTCATTGGTAAAACTTTATCAAACCCGAAAAGTTCGGTAATTTTTTTCTCGTACTCGCCTAAATTCGCATTATAAAATGCACGGGACGTTAAGGCCAACTTCTGCGCCTGATTCACTAAAGCATCAACAATTTTGGGATGCGAATGTCCTTGGTTTACAGCAGAATATGCTGAAAGAAAATCATAATATTTTTTACCTTCTACATCCCATACAAATACACCTTTTCCTTTCTCTAAAACCACCGGAAGTGGGTGATAATTGTGAGCGCCGTATTTTTCTTCGAGTTCTATAAAGTAAGAGGATGTTTTGTTTACTGTATGCATGCTGATGTGGTTTTAAGTGAACACAAAAATACGCATTTATTTTGATCTGTTGAAGCGTTTGCAGCTAAACTAAGAGCAGCTAATCAGGTCTTATTTAAGAAAAGCATGGGGAAAAGTCCCTTAATCATTCCAAAAAAAAACCGGCAATTTACTGCCGGTTGATATTCACTTCTAATAAAGATTTTAGTAATTAAATTTCTGATCCATCACAAAATCTTCCATGAATTTTGTGGTGTAATTTCCGGCAAGATAGTTTTCATCTTCCATCAACTGTCTGTGGAAAGGAATCGTAGTTTTTACACCTTCTATATAAAACTCTTCTAAGGCACGCTTCATCTTTGCGATGGCCTCATCGCGTGTTTGTGCTGTAGTGATTAACTTTGCGATCATCGAATCGTAATTAGAAGGAATTGTATAACCTGAGTATACATGGGTATCAACACGAATTCCATGACCGCCTGGAATATTCAGCTCGGTAATTTTTCCCGGAGAAGGACGGAAATCGTTAAAGGGATCTTCTGCATTAATTCTACATTCAATTGAGTGAAGTTTCGGATAATAATTGATCCCTGAGATTGGTGTTCCTGAGGCTAAAAGAATCTGCTCCCGGATAAGATCGTAATCCACCACCTGCTCTGTAATAGGATGCTCTACCTGAATTCGGGTATTCATCTCCATAAAATAGAATTTGCGATCCTTGTCCACCAAAAACTCAATAGTTCCCACACCTTCGTACTTGATATATTCCGCAGCTTTTACTGCAGCTTTACCCATTTCTTCACGAAGTTCATCGGTCATAAACGGAGAAGGAGTTTCTTCAGTTAACTTCTGATTTCTTCTTTGTACAGAACAGTCTCTCTCTGAAAGGTGGCAGGCTTTTCCGTATTGGTCACCGGCAATTTGAATTTCGATATGTCGTGGTTCAACAATGAGTTTCTCCATGTACATTCCACCATTTCCGAATGCCGCAGTAGCTTCCTGAACTGCAGAATCCCAATGTTCCTGCAAATCTTCAGCTTTCCAAACCGCTCTCATTCCTTTTCCTCCACCTCCGGCGGTAGCCTTAATCATCACAGGGTAACCGATTTCGGCAGCAAGTTTTGCAGCGGTTTCATAACCGTCGATTAAGCCTTCAGAACCGGGTACACATGGAACTCCTGCTTCTTTCATGGTAGCTTTAGCATTTGCTTTGTCTCCCATTCTGTCGATCTGTTCGGGAGTTGCACCAATAAATTTAATGCCGTTTTCCTGACAGATTCTGGAGAAATTAGAATTTTCTGATAAAAATCCGTATCCCGGGTGTATCGCATCGGCATTGGTAATTTCTGCCGCCGCAATGATGTTTGAAATTTTAAGGTAAGAATCTTTGCTCATCGGAGGGCCGATACAAACTGCTTCATCAGCAAACCTAACGTGCAGGCTGTCTTTATCCGCAGTAGAATAAACTGCCACAGTTTTGATTCCCATTTCTTTGCAGGTACGCAGAATACGCATTGCAATTTCGCCTCTGTTGGCAATTAATATTTTTTTGAACATCGTACTTGAAATTTTAAATTTTGAATTTTGAATTTTAAATTATTTTTAAATGAGCTCCATTTAAAATCTATAATCTATAATTTAAAATTTCTTAAGAAGGATCAACTAAGAATAAAGGCTGGTCATATTCAACAGGCGAAGCATCATCTACCAAAATCTTCACGATTTTTCCTGAAACCTCAGATTCAATCTGGTTGAATAATTTCATGGCTTCGATTACGCAGACAACTTTACCGTTAGAAACCTCGTCGCCAACATTTACGAAAACATCTTTATCCGGTGATGGTTTTCTGTAGAAGGTACCGATCATTGGGGATTTAATGGTTACAAATTTACTGTCATCCGAAACAACGTCAGCAGCTGGTGTGTTCGCAACAGGTGCAGATGCTTGTGCAGCAGCAGGTGCAGCTTGCTGTGGCGCAGTATGATAAACAGCCGGTTGCTGCATATAGCTTACCTCGCTCCCTCCGAGTGGAGTCTTGATCGTGATTTCGAAATCTTTTGTTTTGTATTTTACTTCAGAAACTTCTGCTTTAGACACAAATTTGATCAGATTTTGTATGTCTTTAATGTCCATTATATTTGATATTTGTTTGTTATGCCAAAGATACTAAAAAACAGCAAAAAACAACAAAAAACCACTCAAAATTGAAAAAATTGAGTGGTTTTAGTATAAAATTGAAGTTTTTTAAGATTTTTTGTCTTAATTTTCTTCTGTAGTTTCTACTGTTTTTTCCATTACTACCTTACCTCTGTAGTACATTTTTCCTTCAAACCAATGCGCTCTGTGGTAAAGGTGCATTTCTCCTGAAGTTGCATCTTTTGCCAATTGAGGAACACTTGCTTTGTAGTGTGTTCTTCTCTTATCTCTTCTTGTTGACGATTGTCTTCTCTTTGGATGTGCCATTTCTTATAATTTTGTTTGATGAGCGATGAGTAGTTGATTGCTCACTTCTCATCATTTTAAACTATTTAATTTTTATCTTTTAACTTTTTCAAAGCTTCCCAACGGGGATCGCTTTCCGGTTCTTCATCTACTTCGTCTTTCGGACTGAATTTTTCGAGAATTTCCAAATCTTCATCAGAAACATTCGGCGAAATTTTCTTCATCGGTATTGCAAGCATTACTACTTCGTAGATTAACTGCGCCACATTGAATGCGTGATCGGTCATCGGAATGGTAATCACATCTTCTTCGCTGTCATCATATCCTGCACCGAATTTTACCAGAACAGCTAATTCATTTTCTATCGGATGGTCGAAATTTTCGTTGGTGATATCACAAACTAAATTTACCATTCCGGAAGTTTTGATATTTACCTCTAAAAAAGTGGTATGCTTATCCATTAAGACATCAGCCACGATTTTAGGTTCTGTAAATTCCTGTTCAGTATCGAAAAGTTGAAAGAACGTTTTATCTATCTCAAATTGGAATTCGTGTTTGCCGTTTTTTTGACCCGAAAACACGATGTCGTAGTTTCTTAACCTGTCCATAAAATGAGTGTGCAAAAATATGCAAATTTTTTAATATTACAAATAATTTTCAAAACAATTATTTAAGAAAAATAATTTTAAAAACTTTAACTGTGTTTTTCCTGTGGCAAATCCTCGTCTACGCCATTTGCTGCAGCATTTTTACGTGGCTGCATACGGTTGGTCATTAGATCATTATACTCTTTTCGGTTTTTAAAAATCTTTATCGCAGTGAAAATTGCTTCGGTAAAACTCGTTTCATCGGCAATATTCTGTCCTGCAATATCATAGGCTACGCCGTGATCCGGAGATGTTCGGATGAAGGGCAATCCGGCAGTATAATTTACTCCCTCTTCATAAGCCAATGTTTTAAAGGGTGCCAGACCCTGGTCGTGATACATCGCTAAAACTGCATCGAAATTTTTGTACTTCACGGGTTGAAAAAAACTGTCGGCCGGAAATGGCCCGAACGTTAAAACCCCGTTATCGAAAAGTTCTTTAATGGCAGGCGAAATAATTTCAATTTCTTCCTTACCAATCACACCACCGTCACCGGAATGTGGATTTAAGCCCAACACTGCAATTTTAGGCCGCGGAATCTGGAAATCTTCAATAAGACACTGATTCAGCATTTTAATCTGCTTTTTTATTTTTTCTTTTGAAATGCTTTCGGCAACCTGAGCAATCGGGATGTGGTGGGTAGATACTGCTACCTTCAGATCATCGGTCACTAAAAACATCAATCCTTTTTTACCAAATTTTTCTTCAAGATAACCGGTGTGTCCTGCATGCGCAAAACCATGTTTCATCATTTCATCTTTATTAATGGGCGCAGTGACTAAAACATCTATTTCACCTTTCATTAATGCTTCTGTTGCCGCCTGCAGCGAATCAATTGCCATTTTGGTCGATTCTTCCGTAGGTTTTCCTAAATCTACATTTACATTTTCTTTGGTAAGATTCACCATATTAATCTTATCGCCCACCGCCTGAGTGGCTTCGGTGATATAATTAAAATTGTGCTGAAGCTTAAAAATGTTTTTCTGATAAGTAAACAATTTCCCGGAACCAAAAATGATGGGCGTAAAAAATTCGGTAATCGCTTTGTCTTTCAGTGATTTCATAATGATTTCCGGGCCTATCCCGTTGAAATCCCCGATTGAAATTCCTACCCTTACTTTATGGTGTTTAGCACTCATTTTTAATTTATCTTTGAAGATTAATAGAATTTCACAAATTTAGCAATTTAGAAATAACTATTCTGTACTTATTTGAAACTAAATTTTTCTTTACCAAAAAAAACGATCTTATGTTCACAGGAATCATCGAAGCTACCGCAACACTTGAAAAAATTGAACACAGCGCAGAGAATATTAATTTTACACTCACCTGTCCCTTTACTCAGGAATTAAAGATTGACCAAAGTTTGGCACATAATGGCTGCTGCCTTACCGTGGTAGAAATCAATGATAGAAGTTACACCGTTACTGCCATTGCTGAAACCTTGGAAAAAACCAATCTCGGAAAATGGATTGTAGGAACAGAAGTGAATTTGGAACGCTGTTTGAAGTGGGATGGAAGACTGGATGGCCACATTGTTCAGGGTCATGTAGATAAAACCGGAACCGTTGAAAAAATTGAAGACAAAGACGGAAGTTTTTTTATCACCATTCAGTACGACGAAACCGATGATTATGTTACCGTTCCCCAGGGATCTATTACGGTGAACGGCATCAGTTTAACAGTTGCTTCCAGCGATTCGGGCAGGTTTTCGGTGGCCATTATTCCTTACACGTGGGAATTCACCAATATGAAAAATCTCAAGCCCGGAGATGTGGTAAATCTGGAATTCGACATTATAGGAAAATATGTAACGAAACTGATGAAAAAAAATGCCCTTCTCTAAATATAAAGGTTATAGCTTAAGAAATAAAGTTTTCTGGGGATTCCTCCTGATCTGTTTACTCAGTATCGCGAGTTCCTCTACCCTTTCCTATTTTATTTTACGCAACAATGCAGTAGCACAAAGCCGTACGGATCTTCAGAAAAAATCTGAAGCCCTGATGTCGGCCCTGGATTATTCAGTAAGCCATACCCAGGTTGAAACCAACGATTTACCAAAGATTTTAGCCAATGACATTTTCGAAATTGCCGACATCAATAACCAGGACATCATCATTTATGACTTATCAGGTAAATTTTTGATTTCCAATAAGGACATTAATCTTATCGCGCAGAAAGAAATTCCGCTCGAAGTAATAAACCGCGTACTTAAAAGCGATACCAGAGTAGATTTTCAGACTTACGATAAAAAAATAGGGGCCAATGTTTCTTCCTCATATATGATTTTGAAGAATAATATGCTGGAGCCTATCGGTATTGTATTTTTTCCTTTTTATCATAACGACGGTGCTTACTTCAGTGTTTTCAACAAATATGTAAATTACATTATTATCGTCAATCTTTTCATAATCGCCATCTCCGTTTGGCTCAGCTGGATTATCTCGAATAACCTTACGCGCGCCGTTACAAAGTTTTCAGACAAAATCAACCAGATTACGCTGTTTGAAGATGATCCAAAACCCATTAAATATTATCATAACGACGAACTGAACCAGCTGGTGAAAGCTTACAACAAAATGATTCTCCAGATTCAGGAACAGAAACAGCGCCTCAGTTTTAAGGAAAAAGAAGAAGCCTGGCGCGAAATGGCAAAGCAGGTAGCACACGAAGTTAAAAACCCGCTTACCCCGATGAAACTCACCATACAAAACTTCGAAAGAAAATTTGATCCGGCAGATCCCGATATCCGCGACAAAGTAAAACATTTAAGCCGCACATTGGTAGACCAGATTGATCTGGTGGCAACCGTTGCAAGTGCTTTTTCTCAGTTTGCACAACTTCCTGAAAAAAACAACGAAATATTCGACCTGAATAAAGAAATTAAGAACATCATTAATGTTTTCAGCGACGAAAAAATTTATTTCCATTCCAACAGAGATATTATTATGGTTGAAATGGACAAAATTTATCTCTCCAGAATCATTACCAATTTGGTGGCAAATGCCCGCCAGGCGAAACACGACGACCGCGACAATATCATTAATCTTGACGTGGAACAGCGCCAAAAAAGAGTTATTATTACCGTGGATGATAACGGAACAGGAATTCCCGAGGATCTTTACGACAGGATTTTCGAGCCTAATTTCACTTCAAAAACAAGCGGAACCGGTCTCGGTTTAACCATGGTAAGAAAAATGGTAGAAGATTACAAAGGCCAGATTTCAGTAAAATCTGAGGTCGGTAAAGGTTCTACATTTACAATTTCTTTGCCTACAAATATGTAGATTTTCTTATTTAATGAAACCTTTTCACTTCCAAAAATTCACTGTTAATCAATCAGCAAAAGTCTTCCGTGTCGGAACTGACGGAGTTTTGCTTGGCGCCTCGGCAACGGTTGAAAAGGCTGAAAATATTTTAGAAATAGGCACAGGCACAGGATTAATTGCTTTAATGATCGCGCAGCGAAATCCAAAAGCCTTTATAACTGCCATCGACCTCAATGAAGTAGCCGTAACTCTCGCCTCAGAAAATTTCAGGAATTCGCCATACAGCGACCGATTAAAAGCTATTTTGCAGGATTTCAAGCAAATCAAAACGGAGGAGAAATTTGATTTAATCGTTTCCAATCCACCGTATTTCGAAGAAAATTCTTCAGAAAAAGATATTTTGGCCCGGCAACAGACAGAACTTTCTTTTGTTGATTTAATCCGAAACGCCTCAAAAAGTCTTTCCGGAAAAGGAATTTTATCGGTCATTATCCCGTTTAATTCCGGAAATGATTTTGAAAGAATTTGTAGAGAACACAACCTCTTCCCAACAAAAAAGATTACCATTTCTGGAATAAAAACCGCTACTCCCAAAAGACTGATTCTGGAGTTTGGATTAAACGCCGGAAAAGTAATCGAAACCGAATTCGTCATCGAAAAATCACCAAGAAAATACAGTGATAGCTACCTCGAGCTGACCAAAGATTTTCACGTCTTCAGAAAATAAGCCAATTATTTTGGAGCATTCAGCGTAACTACAATATCTTTATTGATGTTTTTAACCGACGAATATTTAGCGTCGCACACTGAAGTGGTAATCGTATAATTTCCTTTATCAATGAGTAAAAAATTCTGGTTGTGGGCCGGTACATCAAGATTATAAAACTTTCTTCCGCTGATTTTTACGATGAGATTGCATTTCGATTTGTTTATGATCTGTATGTATGCATTTTTGCTTGTAGGATCAGTATTGAACATGTGGGTTAACAACTCAGCCGTTCGTTTATTTTTTTCACTAACACCACCGCTTCTTGCTACATCTCTCTTAATCTCCGTTTTTAACTTACTTGTACTGATGGGCTTAACGCTGGGTTTAGCAACATTAGCTCTTTCAGCCGGTGCTTTATCACCGTTGATTACTGCAAGAAGCTTACGTTTGAATTCCGGAGTTTTAGGATGAGTAGGGTTATACTTAATAAAATTAGCAATCACCTGCGGATCTGTGCTTTTCTCTACCTGTGCAGCAGTGTATTTAGACTGCGCCGTAGAAAAAAACGGAATAAAAAAAACGAGAATATATAGATATCTTTTCATTAATACGATGATTTATAGAAGTTTAAATTTTACTAATAACGAAGAATTGTTCTTTTTAGTTTGCATGAAATTTATTATCTTTGCAACGCTTAAAATTAAAGCTAAACTAATCAATTTTTAATATAAAAAATAAATTTTATGTATACACCCGTTGCTGCAGACGTAGCCAAATTAAGAAACATTACAGGAGCAGGAATGATGGACTGCAAAAAAGCCTTGGTTGAAGCTGAAGGAGATTTCGATAAAGCGATTGAAATTCTTAGAAAAAAAGGCCAGAAAGTTGCTGCAAACAGAGCCGACAGAGAATCTACGGAAGGTGCTGTTATCGCTAAAGTAAATGCAGACAATACTGCGGGAGTAATTATCGCGTTAAACTGCGAAACAGACTTCGTTGCAAAAAATGACGATTTCGTAAAGTTGGCTCACGAGCTTGCTGAACTTGCATTAGGAAAAACAAAAGAAGAATTTTTAGCTTCAGATTTCCAGGGAACTACTGTTGCTGAAAAACTAATCGAGCAAACTGGTGTTATCGGCGAAAAAATTGAGATCGGTTCTTTCGAAACTATCGAAGGTCCATTCTTGGGAGCATACATCCACGCAGGAAACAAAATTGCTGCGATCACTTCACTTTCTGCTGATGTTGACGGGGCCTCTGAAGCTGCAAAAGCTGTATCAATGCAGGTTGCTGCAATGAACCCAATTGCACTTGATGAAACGATGGTTTCTCAGGAAGTTATCGACAGAGAGCTTGATATCGAAAGAGAAATCTTAACTAAAGAAGGTAAACCTGCAAACATCATCGATAATATCCTTAAAGGAAAAATGCAGAAATTCTACAAAGACAACACATTGGTTCACCAGGCTTTCATTAAAGACAGCGGTGTTTCTGTAGCTGATTACGTAAAATCTGTAAACGGAGATTTAAAAGTGGTAGGTTTTGTAAGAGTAAGTCTTGCATAACCGAAAATCTTTTTTTCATATAAATCTCTTCCATTAACCATGGAAGAGATTTTTTTTCGGTAATTATGAAGTAATTTTGTCTCCCGGAAAAATACTATGTACAGAGCCAATATATTCAGCAGTTTTGCACTGCTTTTCATGGTGTTCAACATTTCTCCTCAGGCACAGCAATACATTACAGTTGATTCCTCGACTTATAGTGCAGAAGAGCTTGTACGCGATATCTTTATCGGTTCACAAAATTCGGGTTGCATCACCGTATCCAATGTTTCTGCAAAAGGATGGCAGAACTTCGGAAGCAGTTCTTCGAGTTACGGTTATTTTGAAAAAGGCACTCTGCCTTTCGATATCAACAAGGGAATTATTCTAAGCACGGGATCTGTTCAAAATGCTCCTGGACCTAATAATATTTTGTTGGATGATCAGGACAGTAACTGGTCTGGCGACCAAGACCTTGCAGATGCGCTACAGGAAAGCGTCTGGAACTACCTGAATGCAACTTCCATTGAATTCGATTTTGTGGCCAGCAATACTTCAGGAATCAGTTTCGAATATTTATTTCTTTCTGAAGAATACCGCAGGACCAACTGCACCTACTCCGACGGATTTGCATTCCTGATTAAAAAAGCCGGTAGCAGTGATCCATATACCAATATCGCCCTCGTTCCGGGAACCCAGGATCCAGTGACATCGCTCACCATTAACACGGCCCAAGACTGTCCCAGAAACACTGCATATTTTGGAAGTTTCAACGGAATCAATTCTCCTACCGCTTTTGATGGACAAACCAAAGTTCTTACCGCAAAAACCGATATTATTCCCGGTGTAAAATATCACATCAAACTGGTTATTGCCGACCATTTGGCAGGTTCCGACCGAACAGGCCGTTACGATTCTGCGGTTCTTCTGAAAGCCGGGAGCTTTGTAGGTAAAAAGGATTTGGGCCCAGATCTTTTAATCTCAACCAATAATCCGGTTTGCGAAGGAAGTTCTAAAATTTTAGATGCCACCACCACAGGCGCTACTTCGTACCAGTGGTTTAAAAATGGAATATCGATTTCGGGAGCAACACAACCACAGCTCAGTATCCCCGGCGTAACTGCGAGTAACGGGAATTACGGAGTTGAAGTTAATGTTGGCGGTTGTATTCTGACAGGTTCTGTACAAATAGAAATTCAGGAAAAACCTTCCCTGAATTTAGGAACATATTCTCTGTGTGATGATAATTTATCAGGAAGCGTTCCGGTAGATTTCTCAAATCTCGATTCACAGATTATTTCTAATTTCAATTCAGGATATCAGCCAAAATATTATCTCGAAAAATCCGCTTCACAAAGCGGAACTCCTGGAACAGAACTGCAGAACGGCTGGCTCCTCACCACCGACACACCCATTTACATTCGAATTGAAAGCGCTTTTGGCTGTAACCCGGAATATGGTGAAATCATTCTTAAAATTGGCAACAAAACACCCTTGATCACTAATTCTTTTTCTGATGATGTATGCGACAACGACCGTGATGGAAACATCAGTATTAATCTGAAAAATTATCAAACACGGTTTACATCTTCAGCGCAGGCGACTGTAACATTTTACAATTCTCCGCAAGATGCTAGAAAAAAGGTGAATCCCATTCCAGAAAACCAAATAATCAGTAATTCGAAAGTTTTTGGAATCAGAATCGAGAGTTTATCGGCCTGCCCGAATGTAGCGACATTAAGCCTGAACTTTAAATCACCCAAAAAATCGGAAGATTTAAAGGACAAAGTGATCTGCAGCAATGCCACAACGAGTTTAGACGCAGGTCCCGGCTTCGATTCTTATACATGGAGCACCGGCGAAACAACTTGGGAAATTAACAACCTTGCTGTCGGAGAGTATTGGGTCGATTTAGGCTCTAATGGATGCGTTTACCGTCAAACAGTGAAAGTTACAGCCTCAACGTTACCTCAGATTACCAACATCGATGTTTCCGGAAATACGGCTACAGTCTTTGTAAGCGGTGGACTTCAACCCTACGAATATTCCTTAGACAATATCACTTTTCAGAATTCTAATGTATTTACAGATATTCCTCGTGGACTGCACAAAATATATGTTCGGGATGCAAAAAAATGCCAAACCGTAGAAAAGGAATTTCTGATCATTAATTTGATTAACGTTATTACGCCAAATGGCGACGGAATCAACGATGTGCTTGATTATTCGGATCTGAGGATTAAAGACAACGTTAGCCTGCAGATTTTCGACCGGTTCGGCACTCTGGTTTTCACCTCGAAAGAACATCAGTTTATCTGGGACGGAAAACACAGCGGCAGAACTTTACCCACCGCTAATTATTGGTATGTCCTGAACTGGACGGAACCCGACACACAAATTCCGATATCCTACAAAGGCTGGATTTTACTTAAAAACAGAAATTAAATTTACCTGGAAATGGTATCAAACTGCCGGAAACCATTAAGAAAATCTTTTAAATTCATCCGTTTTTTACCTTCAAGCTGTAATTCTTCCGGATAATAAATTCCGTTTTTGGCAAAAATTTTAAAAGAATGTTTGTCAATTTCTATACTTCCCGGAGTTTTTCCGTGCGGCAGCACCTCAAATTTACCTTTATAAATTTTCAGGTTTTTTTCGTCCCCGCCAATTTTCAAAGTCGTAAACGCACAAGGATAAGGCGACATTCCGCGGATGAAATTATGAACTGTTTCAGCGTCTTTTGTCCAGTCGATTCTGGTATCTTCTTTAAAAATTTTAAAAGCATTTTTTGGATGCTCAACATCAGGCTGCGGTTTTTCCTCGATTGAATTTTCCGCCAAACCATCTAAAGTTTCCACAACAAGTTTTGCGCCCATTTCCATTAAACGGTCGTGAAGTTCACCCGCATTTTCTTCTGGTGAAATTTCGATTTCCTGCTGAAGAAGAATATTACCTTCGTCAATTTTTTCATTGATGAAGAAAGTGGTTGCGCCGGTTTTCTTTTCCCCGTTAATTACGGCATAATTAATCGGAGCCGCGCCACGGTAATCCGGCAGAAGCGATGCGTGAAGGTTGAAAGTTCCTAATTTTGGCATTTCGAATAAAACTTTAGGCATCATTCTGAAGGCTACCACTACAAAAACGTCAGCATCCAAATCTTTTATGCTCTTTAAAAATTCCGGATTTCTTAATTTCTCAGGCTGAAAAACCGGCAGATGATTTTCTACGGCGAAAGTTTTCACGGGTGATTCATGAATTTTTTGTCCGCGTCCGCTTGCTTTATCGGCAACGGTTGCCACCCCGACAATTTTGTGTTGAGATTGGTGAATAGCCTGAAGCGAGGTTTTTGCAAACTCGGGAGTTCCGAAAAATATGACTTTTAATGATTTCATTTTTTATTTAAAGTTTTAGGCAAAATTATGCTTACTCATTCAATGCGTAAGTCCGGAAATTCAGCATTTTTACTTTTCCGGAATCCAGCAGATAGATAAGATTTTCAAGGATATTTTCCTTTTCGTAGTAATTTAATCTGATGGCAACCTCTTCTATGCTGGAGGGTTTCTGTTGAAGGATTTCGATGATTTCGTGGGAGATATTTCTTCCGAAAACGCCTTCTTTCTGTTTCTCACATACTGTACAGTTACCGCAGTTTTTAACATTCTTCTCACCGAAATAAGACAGAATAAGTTTCATTTTACAGAAATCGGTATCCTGTACAAAAAACTTCATTTCTTCCCACTTCTGAAGTTTATTTTTCTGAATCTGCTCAAAAAGATTCCAGTATTTTCCTTTAATGGCACGATCGTCCCGGTGTTTAAGGAATTTGATGCTAGCCAGTGCACCATCGATATATTCCAGATAATTTTTCTGCTGCAGTTCCTTAATCCGTTCTCTTATTAGATGCGGGTCAACATTCATTTTATTACTGAGGGTAAATTCGCTGAAGAGGATTTTGTGGGTCGTAAGTCCGGAGTAATTCCGAAGCAGAAGTTCTATAAAATATGCATCCTTTTTTGCCAGCAGATCGAGCTCTTCAGGATTAATTTTTAATTCCAGAGAAGAAAGCGAACGGTTATTGTTGAAAAAAACAACTTCCTGGTTGTGAAGAAAATTCAGTACATTTTTAATTTTCGCCATAGAAGTTTTGGTAAAATTCTGAATTTTCTGAACGTGTAGTTGAAATACATTTTCCGGCAAATCATTTTCAGCAATCTGAAAACTGGAATAGAGATAAGAAACGATATTGTAAAACTCCTGTTTGGTGGGTGTTTGGTTCCGTAAGATCTGATCAAAATTTGCAAGTTCCTGCTCATTCCAGAACAGAAACGTTGAAGACGGCTGCCCGTCGCGACCTGCCCGCCCGATTTCCTGATAATAATTTTCCAAAGACTGCGGCGGAGAAAAATGCACGACAAACCGTACATTATCCTTATCGATTCCCATCCCGAAAGCATTGGTGGAAATTAAAACATGTTGCTGACTTTTCAGCCAGAAATTCTGTTTTGCATTTTTTTCTTTTGCGGGCAATCCTGCGTGGAAAAAATCAACATTCTGGATTTTGTTGTTTTGCAGAAACTTTACCAACTCTTCAGATTCTTTTCTTGTCCTTACATAAACGATTCCCGACGAGTTGTTATATTTCAGCAGGTTGAAAATTCTTTGATATTTATCTGAAATTTTGTCTGAAATGATTTTGATATTGGTTCGGCGGAAACTTTTTTTGAAAATTTCCGGATTCTTTAGATTGAGTTTGACCTGAATTTCCTGAAGAACCTTCGGTGTTGCCGTTGCTGTTAGCGCCAGGCATGGAATTTCTTTAAAATGGTTCCGAAAATCTTTGATGTGCTGATAACTCGGCCGGAAATCCTGCCCCCATTCCGAAATACAGTGCGCTTCATCTACGGCAATAAACGAAATCTGAATTTCTTCGAGGTTTTGCAGAAAAGTCCTGTTGGTAAGTCTTTCCGGAGACACATAAAGCAATTTGGTAAGTCCTTCCTTGCATCGGTTAAAGATGGTTTCAGCATCGAATACATCGAGTTCAGATGAGAGATATTCGGCTTCAATCCCATTATTTTTAAGCTGATAAACCTGGTCTTTCATTAAAGCCAAAAGCGGGGAAATTACAATGCACGTACCTTCTAAAATGAGTGCCGGAAGCTGATAACAGAGTGATTTACCACCACCAGTAGGAAGCAAAGCCAATGAATCTTTGCCAGAAATTACGGTATCAATGATCTCTTCCTGAGAATCTCGGAATGTGCTGTAACCCCAAAAATGTTTTAAGGTATCGAACTTTAGCCGGTGAAAATCTTGGGAAGAAATCATGGAGTAAAATTACAGAAACAAAATTCATAAAACAAAAAAAGCCACGCAATGCGTGGCTTTAATATGATAATTACTGAGAATTATTTAGCTTCGAAGTACACTCTTCTGTTTGCTCTGTTTTTCCATTCAGGACATTTTGTCGCTGGGTCGCACTCCGGATATTTCAGGTCTTTTTCACCTCTACCGATCGCTTCAAGTTTACCCGCTTCTACTCCATTCTGGATGAGATAGTTTTTAACAGAATTCGCTCTTCTTTCTGAAAGCTTCTGGTTGTAAGCATCTGAAGCTCTTGTATCTGTACCTCCGATCACATTGTAAGAACCGGATGAAGAGTTGATATAGTTTACAGCGTTATTAAGAATTGGTGTATTTGAAGGAAGAATTCTATCAGAATCCAAATCAAATTCGATACCTTCTAAAGTTCTTGTGTTATCTGTAACTGTTCCGCCTGTAGGACAACCGTTGTTTTCCACAGGGCCTGGCACGGTAACACATTTGTCATAAAGATCGATTACTCCATCTAAATCTGTATCCAGTGCTACACCTGCTCCATCAACTCTTGCACCTGCAGGAGTATCAAGTTGTCTATCCCAATCATCACATACGCCGTCGTTATCAGCATCTCCTTTCTTACATACTTCAACATCCTGGTTTCTGTCTGCCAAAACATCAAGTTTGTAGTAGATTTCCTGTAACGGATCGTGCCACATCAGGTGAGACTGGTGCTTACCTAATTTAAGAGATAGTCCTAAAGTAGCATTGAAGAAGTTATCGGAAACCTGATCTTCACGCTGATTGATCGGGCTGTATTGTCCACCGCCGCCATCAAATTCATCGTCTCCGGTTACAAAGTACATTACACGTCCTTCAATATCAATTTTTCTGTTTACTTTATATTTCAACCCTGCACCTGCCTGACCGAACATCGAGCTCAGCTTGAAGGGCTTAATCTCGGTCATTAATCTTTGTCCTGAAGCATCTTCAAGATAAGCTCTGTACGCTAAAGTACCTATACCAGCATAACCATGCAATGCCCATCTGTAAGGTGATTTGTTATCAACTCTTCTCAATAAGTTTGAAAAATTGATATCTCCCAATAATGAGATTGCGTCGTACTGTGTTCTCGCACCTACATCCTGGTATGGATTTCCTGTTCCTGATGCGTTATCTGTTTTGGTATTGAACCATCCCTGTCTGGTTTCACCCCTGTCGTACTGCAAATTTAAACCAAAAGCATGGGTAATTGCTTTATCGATACTTAAATATGCAGAATACCCAAATACGTTCTTACCGTTTCCGTTTTTAATTGAAGTTAGGTCGGCAGACTGTACCAGCGGAACGCCGGCTCCAGCAGAAATTGACCAGTCATTAAATCTCTTAGATTCCTGAGTAAAAGGAGAAACATTTGCAGACCCTGAAGTAAAAGTATTAGGATAACCTTCAGTAGAAACCGCAACTGAGTCTTGTGCGTAGATAGCAGCAGGTAATACTAGTGCTAAAGCAAAGCTTGTTAAATTTAGTTTCATAATTTATTTATTTGTAATGTGATGTTTATTATTGTCCTGTGCTGTTACCAGTATTTACATTTATAGCGGCACCAGAAGGACAGCCATTATTCTCAACAGGTCCGGGAACGGTTACACACTGATCGAACAAGTCGATAACCCCGTCTAAATCCATATCCAGTGCTACACCTGCACCATCCACTCTCGCGCCGGCAGGAGTATCAAGCTGTCTGTCCCAATCATCGCAAACTCCATCATTATCATTGTCGCCTTTCTCACAAACAATAAATTCATCTGGAGTGTTCTCTAGAGTAGTTGTTCTGCTATAAGCTTCATGTAAAGGATCGTGCCATGCCAGGTGGGTATCGTGTTTACCCAATTTAAAGGATAACCCGAGGTTTACAGTAAGAAGGTCATCGCTGTAAGAATCATTAATCAGGTTATAGTTGATTCTTGGCGAATTAGTATCTCTTCGATCTCCACCACCATCGAATTCCTCGTCACCACTCATGATATACATGGTTCTAAGTTCCAAATCAATCAACTTTGATGCTTTGTACTTAAGTCCCAGACCACCTTGGTAGAAAAACGAATTAATGCCGAATTTTTGGTCTACAGCAAGCGGAAAAGTTCGTGGATTATAGTTAGAGATATCCTGGTCCAGGAGTAAAGTTTCATAACCCTGAATTCCTACACCCGCGTACCCATGAAGAGCCCACCGGAAAACCGAATTGTTATCAACTCTTCGAAGAAGGTTAGAAAAATTAATATCACCAAGTAGAGAAACCTGTTGATATTTGGTCCATGCATCGGCGACTCCTGCTTTAACACCTTCAGCACCAGGCAATTGTCCCCGCTGGTTGGATTCTCCCATTTGGTATTGTAGACCAAGACCAAAGGTGTGTGTAATCTGTTTGTCCAAACTTACGTATGCGTTCCAGCCCCAGTTAATTTCATCACCATAGAAAGATGTTAAATCAGCTTTTGCCATCAATGCTGCACCACCACCAACCGAGATTGCCCAATCATTGAATTTCCTCGATGAATTATTGAAGTTGTAAACATTGGCAGAACCGTTAGAAAACGTGTTTGGATATTTCTGATTATCCTCTATAGAAGTGCCATCTTGGGCATAGAAAGCAATAGGCAGAAAAAATGCTAAAAATAAACCTAATTTCATATTTATGTTTTTAATGTTTTCTGATGCTTAACAACAATTTTTTAGAAAATTCACGTTCTTTAACATGTTTTTCGTGAGGAATTTTTAATCTGCTGCAATTAAAATTCAAGTTCCCAAAAAAGACAATATCTATATCAATAACCCTGTCTATATACCCTTTCGTTATCAATGAATCTTCTGTTCTACCCATTTCAAACTCTATTTTTTTTATTGAATTCAGCAGTTCTATGGGAGAAAATTGTGTTTTTATACGCAATGCAATATTACAAAAAATATTATTACTAACAAATTCTACAGGTTTTGTGCGCAACATTTCACTGCGGCCAACAACATTACCAAGTTCATTTTCTATTTTGATGATTGCAGTCTCTATATTTCGTTCCGGAAAATCTAAATTGCTTCCAAGTAACAAAGTGACCAATTGCTGCGACATATCCTGAAATATATAAAGATTATGAAAAGTTTTTTTAAAAATGTCTTAGCAAATATAGTAGCAATTATGCTGATTGGCGGACTTTTTTTTATGTTTTTGGTGATGCTGGTTGCCGTATCTGCTTTTAGCGGTAACAAAAAATCTGCCATAAAAGACAATTCTGTACTTACTTTGGACTTTAAAACAAATATTATCGACAGTCCTGCCGAAGACAACAAAGATATTTTCGATTTCAGTGAGAAAGAAAATAATGTGATGTTGTATGATATTGTAGAGGCAATAAGAAAAGCAAAAACCGATGATAAAATAAAGGGAATAAGCATTGAAACCGACGGACTGCGTGCGGGTATGACGCAATTGGATGCCGTACGTGCTGCATTAGAAGACTTCAAAAAAACCGGTAAATTTGTGTATGCATATGGCAATAATGTATCCCAACCTGCATATTATTTAGGTTCTGTAGCGGAGCAATATTTCCTAAATCCTGCAGGTGGCATCGAACTTAAAGGTCTAAGCACAGAGGTACTTTACATGAAAAGTTTTACCGACAAATTCGGCATCGGGACAGAAATCATTCGTCACGGAAAATATAAATCTGCCGTTGAACCTTTTATGAGAGACGATATGTCGCCGGAAAACAGAGAGCAGATTTCTACAATGCTGAATGATTTATGGTCTCATAATTCAAATAAAATTGCTGCATCCAGAAAAATGGATTTAAACCAGTTCAAAACTGTGGTTGACAGCCTTTACGGCATCATTCCGGATTTGAGCCTGCAGTATAAACTTGCCGACCGGTTGATTCAAAAAACCGAATATGATGACCTTATAAGAGCTAAACTTAAAATAAAAGAAAGAGATAAACTTAACAAAATTTCGTTCAGCAAATACATCAGTTCCTATGAAGAAGAAAACTTTAAAAAAGATGACCAGATTGCTGTTTTATACGCTTCGGGAGCTATTTACAACGGAGAAGGCTTCGACGCAGTATACGCTGAAAACTTCGTAAAGGAAATCAAAAAAATAACCGACAACGATAAAATCAAAGCTGTGGTTTTCAGAATAAACAGCCCTGGCGGAAGCGCAAA